>JALXDB010000440.1 GCA_026990615.1 Spirochaetota bacterium | reverse complement strand
TACACCTATCAGACCCCCTATTACAGATGATATTGTCGCTGTGACAATAGCTTTGTAGGCTTCCCCCTTTTTTGTCAGGGCGTATCCATCAAAGGTAGTTGCAATTGCAGATGGTGTACCCGGTGTGTTTATCAGGATTGCGGAAAAACTTCCACCGTAAATGGCACCCGTGTAAATACCCCCTAAAAGTACAAGCCCCTTTATCGGAGACATTGCAAATGTAAAGGGTACAAGAAGGGCAATAGCCATGGTGGCTGTCAAACCTGGAAGGGCTCCTACAATAATGCCCGCTCCAACACCTATAACTATGAAAATAAGGTTGGATGGTACCAGCAGATTAAGTAGAGCGGGTGCAATATTAGGATTCATCTGAAAGCCCTTGTCGATGAGAAAGAGGGCTTTTGGATAAAAGCCCTCTTCTCTTATTATCAAGATTAAATATAATACAACAGGTTTTATTTAAAGTTAAACTATTTTTTATATCTCACCCAGTTCCTTCAGGATCTGTTTGTATTCTTTTGTTTTCTTCTCTATATACTTTTTGAATTCCTCCGATTTCAGGTTTCTTACGAGGAATCCAAGTTCCTGCATCTTGTTTACAAACTTGTCTCCTCTGCAAACTTTGTCGAAGGCATCTTCTAAAACCTTTATTCTATCTTTTGGTGTCCCCGGAGGAACGCAAACTCCCCTGTCTATTCCTGCGGTCATGTTGATACCGAGCTCTATAAAAGTTGGAACATCCGGGAAGTAGGGCAAAAATCTCTTTTCGGTGCCGATTGCAAGAATCCTTATTTTATCCTTGTGCTGTACAAGATCATTTGAGTTTGCAAATAGGGCCTGTGTGTGCCCGCCCAGAAAGTTGGCAACCGAAGGTGCCGCCCCTGTTGAAGGTATATATGTAAATTTGGCTCCTGTTAGCTTTTGCAATTGAAGAAGTGCAAGGTGATGACCTGTATGAGTTCCGGAGCCGCCTATTGTAATTTCTCCGGGATGTGCTTTTGCGTAATCTATAAAGTCCTTCAGAGTTTTAAAAGGACTACTCTTTAGAACGGCCAGACCTATAGGGGTTGTCTCGAACATATACACAGGAACGAGCTGTTCGGTTTTATATCCTGCATTTTTTCTTACCAGAGGTTGAACGATTATATGTGGAATATTATTGCCGCATATTGTGTAACCGTCCGGCTTTGCCTTTACAAGATTGGACCATGCTACAGCACCACCCGCACCGGGCATATATTTTATAACGATGTTTACCCCCAGTACTTTTTGAAGGTCGTCTTTCTGATACTGTGCTGTTATATCTGACTGCCCACCGGGATTAAAAGGAATTATATATTCAATTGGTTTGGATGGATATTTTTCCTTGGATTCCTTTGTCCCTCCTGCAAATGTAAGTACGCTTGTTGCAAGAAAGATAACGGTGAAAGCAATCGTTATCAATTTTGAAGCTCTCTTCGTCACTAACTTCATGGTTTTGGTTCCTCCTGTTCTTTTTATTTTTAAAGCTAAACAATTTTTAAAACTATGAGAATAGATTGCCCAAAATAAATTCAAAAAGATACTTATAATTTTGATGGTTATATAAGATATTCTTATAATTCAACTTATACTTTTAAAAGTTATTTAAAAAAATCATAAAGTTATGCATTAAAAACAGGATTTTGGTTGTTAAATAGTTGTATGAAAGTGAGAGATATGCCGTATTACAACAGACCAAGAGAAAAACTTTTTATCAGAGGGACGGAGGCTATGAGCGATGAAGAGCTTATGATGGTTGTACTGGGTAATGGAGTGCACGGCAGTGACGTGAAAAAGCTCTCTGCAAAGGTTCTCGATTATTTTATAAATGCCGTCTCTTTAAATAATGTATCGCTGGATTACAATGAGCTTAAGAAAATCAGGGGAATTGGTGAGGCAAAGGCCTGTATGCTGGTTGCCTTTTATGAATTAGTTTCAAGGATAAAAGAAGTGTACGAGAAGCCCATTACAGGAGCCCGGGATGTTTTTAAAATTGTGGAATTTTTATCCACAAAATCCCAGGAGTATCTTGTTGTCCTTAACCTGAACGGGAGAAACTCTATGATATCAAAAAATATAGTAACAATAGGGCTGCTGGATCAGTCCCTTGTACACCCGAGGGAGGTGTTTTGGAAGGCAATAAGCGATAGAGCAGCTTCTATCATTATGGTTCATAATCATCCCTCTGGAGAGACTAATCCAAGCGTGGATGATGTAAAGGCGACTCAGAGCATAAAGGATGCAGGCGATATAATAGGTATACCGCTTTTGGATCACATAATTGTTTCAAAAAGGGGGTACTATAGTTTTAAAGAAAAGGGTATGCTCTAATAATTTAACCGCAGGATTTTCGGGTTGATTTCTGGCATTTCTATAGAGCTGCTCAAAATGGGTAGGAGCAATTGTATTCAGGCTAAAATAATTGAAAAGGTAGAGTGATTTTATCACCGGCCATAATTCATCAGGCTTTAATTTATGGGGGGAGATTTGTAAATCTTTGCATATCGAGAGATTCGTTCGTTAAGTTTTGTTTATTAGGGCGAAATTCGAGTTTTTAAATAGATAATATATAACAAATTATACGCTACTTTTAATAGTATTAAAGATATAAAATTATGTATTTTTGGGATTAAAATTGAAAACTCGACATTGTCCCTATTATAGGTTTTGTTGATTTGCTAACAGTTGCTCTTTACAAGGATATGTACTAAATAAGTTTTTTTAGCAACACCTGTATTACAGTTAACTTATGATTTTTCCAAAAAGGGTGAGTATTCAGAGGCAGGCTTAAAGGTATGGGAGCTTCAATGTTTGTTTGTTTTAAACAATCAAATGCAATCCGGAGTTCCAGTAAAACAATATGGAATGGGGCAACCGCTGTTGTTGTTGTTGGGAATCTACTGGCTTGAATTTAATCTACACGTACAGCAGGATTGCAGATACAGCATGTATAACCACAACTATAAAAATTATCATGCCGTTGATTCTGTGGACACTTCTGTTTTTGATAAGCCTTGTCTTTGCTGTAATAAATTGTAATGTTACAAGTCCAAGGAGTAAAAATCCAAGATAAAAGGCAAGCGGTTTGCCCCCGATGCTGTAAATAAATTGAAAGCTCATATTGATTTTAACCTCATAAACTGTGTATTCAAAAAATTGTTAAACCTTTTAATTATTAAAACTTTCTCGGCCGACATAATCAAGGATATTCATTAGTCTAGTTCAAAGCCAGCATCGCTGATAACCGGTTCCGTCACGCCTGCTTAGGACCAATACTCAAGGACAGGGAGTCAAAATACGGCTCTATTAAATTACTTTATCAATTTCACACTGATCGGCTTTCTGAATTTGTGGTAAGACTTAATATTATCTTTTGTACCGTAAGCAACTATCATTTTCAACGTTTGATCACTGAAGTATAGAGATTTTTTATCCTTACCATACCTAAGCTCAACTTCGAGG
>JALXDB010000439.1 GCA_026990615.1 Spirochaetota bacterium | reverse complement strand
TTCCTCCCCTTTTTTAACTATATAATCAATTAAAAAAAACGCACCAACCAGAACAATTATTGCTATGGAAGAAAACATGATCTTCTTAGCATGGGTTATAATAAAGGTTTCAATTTTGTGAACAAGAATGGTTAATCTATCCTCTTCGTGGTAACGTTTTTCGGTCTCTTTTGCCATTCTATTTTTCTCCCTTAAATTTTACTTATATTTAATTCGCTGATTAATCTTGAAAGATAAGTTCTCTGAATTTTGAGTATTTTGGCTGCTTTAGTTTGTTTCCACCCGGTTTTTTCCAGAACCTTGATGATATACTCCTTCTTAAAATTGTTTATAGCATCCTTTAACGGGTAAACAGGTTCAATATCATCTGTATCTTTTGAAATAAAAGGTTCGTTTCCAAGATAGATATCTTTTCGGGTTATTGTATCACCTTTGCAAAGCACAACAGACCTTTCTATAACGTTTTGAAGCTCTCTTACATTACCAGGCCAGTAATAGCTTTTAAGCACATCCATTGCTTCTTTAGTAAAACCCTTAATGTTCTTTTTAAGATCCATATTAAACTTTTTCAGAAAGTATTCGGCTAAAAGAGGAATATCTTCCTTTCTATCCCTTAAAGGAGGTAAAATAATGGGAAAAACATTAAGTCTGAAAAACAGGTCTTCTCTGAATCTATTTTCCTTTACCTCTTCGTATAGGTTTTTATTTGTAGCAGCGATCAATCTAACATCAACCTTTTTGGAAATTGTGTCCCCTACCCTCTGTATTATTTTATCCTGAAGGACCCTTAAAAGTTTGGACTGGACAGAGTAAGACAGTTCCCCTATTTCATCCAGGAAAATAGTTCCTCCATTTGCAAGTTCAAATTTTCCCATTTTATCAGCAACTGCATCTGTAAATGCCCCTCTAACATGTCCGAAGAGTTCTGTCTCGATCAAGTTTTCAGGAATTGCAGCACAGTTCACCTTAATAAGAGGTTTATTTCTACGGTCGCTCTTATAATGTATATGCTCGGCAAAAAGTTCTTTACCGGTGCCACTTTCTCCCAGAAGAAGCACTGTTGTATTTGTCTTGGCAACCTGATCGGCCATCTCGAGCTTTTCTCTAATTATTTTGGATTTGCCGATGAATGTTGACGGGAGTTTCTCATTTAGGAGTTCTTTTCTCAAGTTTATATTTTCAAACTTAATATCCTGATACAGTCTTGCGTTTTCTATTGCTATTGCGGCAAGATTTGAGAATGTTTCAAGAAGACTCTGGTCTTCCAGAGAGAAAGAATCTGCTCCTATCTTGTTTATAACTTCAAGAACTCCAATGGTTTTATTTTTAAGTTTTAAGGGCACACATAGAATAGATTTGGTTTTATAATTAATTTTCTTGCTTACATCTGCGTAAAATCTGCTATCTTTGGTAACATCGGGCACCAAAAGAGGTTTGGAGTGTTTGGCAACCCACCCTGCTATTCCCTCTCCCATTTTAAGGGTAAATTTCTTAACCTCTTCTCCTTTATCTCCCAGTGCTACATGAAAGTAAAGATTGTTTGTTGTCTCATCTATAAGGAGTAGAGAGCTTGCTTCAGCCTTAACAACTTTGTTCGCAGAGTTCATTATGCGGTTGAGAAGTTCATTGATGTCAAAGGTGGAGTTGATAAGAGTACTGATTTTTATTATCTCTTCGAGATCTTTGCTTTTTACCGGTTGATTCATGAATATCCTTTGAATCTTTGAGATTATTCCACTATTTTTTTCAAATCAATTAAACTTCCAAGAGAAAAGGTTCCTTTGTCAGATTCTGAATCTTCTATGTATTTCTCTATTTCTTTATATTCTAGATGATTCAGGTATTCTCTTATACTAAGAGTGACCTTTCTTTTATCCTCATTAATATCCACTACTACAGCTTTAACCTCATCTCCAATCTTGTAAAGATCAGCGGGATTTTCTACTCTTTCGTTAGAAAGCTGTGAAATATGTATTAATCCCTCTATATCTTCATCAATCTTAACAAACACGCCAAAATCGGTTATATTAGTTATAGTGCCTGAAATAACACTTCCAACCGGATGTCTGGTTTTAAGCATTTTCCAAGGATTTTCTGATAGCTGTTTCAAACCGAATTTAAGTTTTTTGTTTTCTTTGTCAATATCAAGTACAAGGACTTCCAGGGTGTCCCCAAGCTTGAAATTATCAAGCATTGCCTTTGATGGTTTAGTCCAGGAGATGTCATCAATATGTAGAAGACCTTCTATTCCATCCTCAAGCTCTATAAAAACACCAAACTTTGCTATTCTAGTTATCTTTCCCTTTACTTTGGAATTTACAGGATATCTAACATCTATGTCATCCCAAGGGTTCGGAACAACCTGCTTAAGCCCCAGAGAGAGATTCCTTTTATCGAGGTTGTAATCGAGCAACATAACCTCCACTTCATCACCAACTTTTAGCATCTCTTTTGGATGTTTTACCCTTCTGGTCCATGAAAGCTCGGAAACATGAAGAAGCCCCTCTATGCCTTCTTCGAGTTCAACAAATGCTCCAAAATTAGTGAGTTTTGTAATCCTTCCCTTGTACTTGTTGCCTTTTTTATATTTCTCTTCAAAGTTGCTCCAAGGATCGGGCTTTAACTGTTTAATACCGAGTGATATCTTTTTGGCATTTTTATCCATGGAAAGAATAACACATTTTATGGTTTCACCTTTGTTGAGATAGTTTCTCGGATTTACCACTTTTCTCCAGGATATATCACTGTTGTGAAGAAGACCATCTATATCACCAAGGTCTATAAATGCACCATAATTCACTATTTCTTTTACTTTTCCCTCTACAATATCACCAACTTTCTTTGTGTTAAAGAAGTTTTCGATATTTTTTCTCTTAATTTCATCAAGATACTTTTTTCTTGAAACAATAATGTTGTTTTTCCCGTCAATACGGTCAATTTTGAATATCATTACTTTACCGATGTAAGAGTCGATATCGGCAACCTTTTTGTTATCTATTTGCGATACCGGACAGAATGCTTTGTAACCGAGAATATCAATATTCAGCCCGCCTTTAGTCTTTCCAGTTACTTTTCCTTCTATTGGAAGTTTATCTCGCTTTGAACGTAATATAGTCTCCCAGTTAATGAGCTCGTCAGCCTTTCTTTTACTCAATACGAGTTTACCTTCAATGTTTTCTGTGGTGACTATCATTACTTTTACTTTGTCTCCCTTGGATGGTTTACTTTTGAACTCTTTTAGAGGTATTTCACCTTCTGATTTATAACCTATATCAACAAAAACGGAATCATTCGTAATTGCCACTACAGTACCTTCAACAATTTGACCATTACTAATACTATTTATATTATCGAGAAGGTTTTCATCAAACTCTTCAATTTCTTCTTTATCTTTTTCTCCTAATTTATCTTCAACTTTCTCATCATCTACTTCATTATTTTTTGAGGAATCTTTGGCAAGATTTTCTTCTGAGGAAGCTTCTGTTTTATAT
>JALXDB010000438.1 GCA_026990615.1 Spirochaetota bacterium | reverse complement strand
TTATGGCTAATGTAGGGTTTCTAATCTTAATTTAAAAAATACAAAATGTTATATTTTTAATACTATAAAAATGGCGTGTAATTTATTATATATTAAATATTTAAAAAATCGGATTTTGCTCTAATGTTCATAATTAATGATGGTATATAGGTTAAGCCAAAAGCGACACCATCACCTTGTTCTGTTTATTGTTGCCGGGATTTCTTATACACTACGTCTTAAAAGTGTAGAATTAAAATTTCTCGCTGCTATTCAGGATTAAAAATATGAATCAGGTCTTCTGTAAATCCTCCCAGAAATATTGATTCTTCGAATTTTCTATTTCATAGCCGAACTCCCGTGCCATCTCGATAAAATGCTCAGGATATGAAGCAATAAATGTTATTTTTTGTCCAGCTTTGGGATGTGTAATTGTTATGCTCTTTGCAACAAGGGCCAGGTTTTTAAACTTGCCTGCACCCCTTGAGTAGATAGGGTCTCCAATTATGGGGTGACCGATTGATACGCTGTGCACCCTGAGCTGGTGTGTCCTTCCGGTTTTCGGTATGAACTTTACCCATGTTGTGTTGTTTTTTCTGTCAATAACTTCGTAATAGGTGGTTGAATCCCGTCCGTATTCAGATACTGTAAACCTCTTGCGGTTTACCGGATGTCTAACTATCGCCCTGTTGATTGTTCCTCTGTTTTCTTCGAGTATTCCCTTTAGGATTGCTTCATAGATTTTTACCACTTTTCTATTCTGGAATTGTATGGACAGGGACATATGGGTACGGTCGTTTTTCGCTATTATAAGAACCCCCGATGTGTCTTTATCGAGCCTGTGAACGATGCCGGGTCTCTCAACTCCTCCTATGGTAGAGAGTTTGCCGTTTTTCCCCATGTATGCAAGAAGTGCATTTACAAGGGTGTCTTTTTTATGCCCCGCGGCAGGATGAACGGGGAGACCCGGCGGTTTGTTTATTACAAGAAGATCTTCATCTTCGTAGATAATATCTAAATCCATTTCAACCGGTTCTATTATGTTCTTCTCCGGTTCCGGGATAGTTACCCTGACTGTTTCCCCTTCTTTAACCGAGTAGTGTGGGAACCTTGATACACCGTTGACGATAACCATGCTGTTTAAGATGAGCTTCTTAATCATTGATCTGCTAATTTCGGGTATTTTGCCTGCGAGAAAGCGGTCGAGCCTTGTTCCGGAGTCTCCTTTTTTTACCGTCAATTCGTAGATCTTTTCAGGATTTCTGTTCTTCAGTTTTTCCTCCATAGGCAACAATAATGATAAAGAGTATTATTGTCCCGGTTAATACTGCAGAGTCAGCAACATTGAAAGTCGGCCACCTTGTAAGGTGAATGCCAAGTTTTGGAATATTAATATCAAAAAAGTCTACATCAAAAAAATCGACCACTTTTCCTCTTATGATTCTATCAGCAATGTTGCCTATAGCCCCTCCAAAAATCAGTCCCATGGAGAATCCCGAAAGTTTTACATCTTTTGGAAGGGTTGTAAATATGTAAAAGATTACAGCAAGGGCAATTAAAGAAACAATAACCAGTATGGGAGTCTTTGCCGGAGACTGATTTTTATTCAGGATGCCGAATGCTATTCCTGTATTGTATATAAAGGTGATTGTAAAGAAGTTTCCCAGAACTTTTATTTCCTGGTTAACATGCATTGTGGATTTGACTATCCATTTTGTCAGATGGTCAATCACAATAACAGTAGCGGCAGTTATTAGAAAGGACCGTATTCTTTTTTGTAGTTTTAGTGACAGTTTTTTCATGCCCAATTTCCTGTTCTGGATTTAATTTATTCTGCCCTCCTGGCAGTTGATATATAATCCCTGATAGCTATTGACAGTGAGAGCCCAACGCTTGACATTAATATATATCCATATTCTCTGCTGTTAAGCTCTCCCCAATGTCCGGAAGCCTGTTTGAATATAAGGGTTCCGCCGGTGGAGAGTAAAAAAGTCACCGGAAGGGATATGAAAAATATAATCTCGAATCTTCTTAACGGTGTTTCTCTGTACTCTCCCTGTTCATTTATGCCTTCACCTGAAGCATTTAAGCTTTCTGAGAGTTTATAAAGGCTTAATTTTTCGGTCTGCAGGTGCTGGGATGATCTCTCTGTTAAATTTTCCCCAAATAGATTGATACTTAACCCTGTGATAACTGCGGTTATTGTTAAAACTTTAAAAAGCTTCACTTTTTATTTTTTCCAGTATTTTCCGTAGAATATTTCCAGTTTTGACTTTGTATCCTCGGGAATCATGGATGGGTCTGTTATTATGGCGTATTTTGCAGCTTCGGCGCAGCTGCAGAGCCTCTCTTCTGGAATTCTTTTTACCACATTTTTTATTATCTCCTGAGCGGCCCTGGTGTTTGCCGAGAGATTTTCAACAACCATCTCTATGGTAACATCCTCCTCATCTTCCTTCCAGCAGTCGTAATCTGTGGAGAATGCCAGCATACCGTAGCATATTTCAGCCTCCCTTGCAAGCTTGGCTTCGGGTATAGCTGTCATTCCTATTACGCTTCCTCCCCAGGACCTGTAGAGATTGCTTTCAGCTCTTGTCGAAAAGAGTGGCCCTTCCATACAGATGTATGTGCCTCCCTGATGAAATCTGTACCCAAGATCACTAACGGTCTGGGAGAGTATCTCTCTTAGTTCGTTGCAAAAAGGGTCGGCAAAAGAAACATGGCCGACAATACCGTTGCCGAAGTATGAGTTGGGTCTAGATTTTGTTCTGTCTATTATTTGGTCCGGAATTACAATATCTCTTGGTTTTATCTCTTCTTTTAACGAGCCTACCGCACTTACTGCAATTATCCGCTCAACTCCAAGGCTTTTTAAGGCCCAGATATTTGCTTTAACAGGAATTTCTGTAGGCAGATATCTGTGTCCTACACCGTGCCGTGGAAGAAAAGCAACATTGACACCATCAATATCTGCTATTGATATTTTATCGGATGGTTTACCAAAAGGGGTGTCGATATCGAGTTCCTCCTTTATTGTTATACCTTCTATTTTGTATAATCCCGTGCCTCCGATAACTGCTATTCTGGCTTTCTCCATTTATCCCTCCTGATATATATCGTTTTAGTTTTTTGAAGAACCAATGTTACTGATGCTACTTTTTTAATATCTAAATGTAAAATTAATTCAACCTTTTATTCTTTTTATTTTAAAGAGTTTGACTCTGCTTTTTTCACCTTTTATCAGCTCTATAGAGCCCTTTGGAACCTTAAATTCATCCGCTATCATTTCTATTATGTCCCTGTTGGCTTTACCTTTGATTGGTTTTTTTGGGGTGTATATATGGTACTGGCTATCTTTTTTAATAATTTTTCTATGAGAGCTGCCTGTATGGGCAACTATTTCCACTACGAATGATTTTTCAATTGATTTTTCCATTAATCTACCATTTGATCATATTTTTTGATTATATTTTGCTTATATTCAAATAAATTATATAATTTAGTCCGTTCTTCATATTTAATGATAAAATGA
>JALXDB010000437.1 GCA_026990615.1 Spirochaetota bacterium | reverse complement strand
GTCCGGATGAGCTTGTTGCAAGGATTGAAAGAATCATCCACCGATATGAAAAGTGTAAAGAATAAGATGAGAAAGCTCGGGAGAAACCAGATGAAAAATAGATTAGTACTTATTGTTTTATCTTTATTTATAATCTTACTGCCGTTATTTATGAGCTATGCACAGGATGAAACCGGGGGCAAAAATAATAATAGCGATCAGACAATAAAAAGAAAGGTCGAGGCTCTTATAGACAAAGGAATAAGATACGAGCACGAGGACAAACTCGATGAGGCTATAGAAACATTCAAACTTGCCCTTACCCTTGATCCAGAAAATGTTCTGGTTCAGGTTAGACTGGCCAAAATATTGAGCTGGAGAGGAAGATACGACGAAGCTCTCAAACTGTTGAACAACGTTTTGAAAAAGCATCCCAATCATTCCGAGGCTCTTTTCAGAAAAGCCCAGATACTAAGCTGGGAAGGAAAATATAAAGAGGCTATTGCCACCTATCAAATATACTTATTAAAAGAAAAAAACGATGCCGATGCCCTTATGGGAATTGCCAGGGTTTGTTTCTGGGCAGGAGAATATGAAAAAGCAATTAAATATTTTAACCGAGCTATAAAAGCAGGCGGAAACAAAATAGACGCCTATCTGAACATGGGAAAGATATACCTTGCTATGAATAACAAAAAAAAGGCCAAAGAGATCTTTAAAAAGGTACTGGACATCGATCCCACAAACAGAGAGGCCAAAAGATTTTTAAGAGGCATAAGGCTGCTTAAAACCTATGAAATTGAACCCGCAAGCCTCAAATGGTACATATATACAGATGGTACCATGAGCGTTACTGAAACGAGTTCATTTCTCTACCATTACCGTCAGAAAATGGATTTCCTTTTTAAATACTCGAGGGCGGCAATTAATGGAAATGTCGACCAGACCTTTTCCTTAGGTTACACCTATATGGGCATAAACAATCTGTACCTCGGGCTGCAGTTTGGTTTTACCATAAATCCCGATTTTAACAAACCTCTATTCGGAAACATCAATGCACACTACAAGTTTGGAAAGATATTAACGGCTGGCGTTACACTCGAATACGATAAATACATCGATGATAATCTGATTGCCATGAAACCGGAAATTCAAAAAGATTTTTCGGATGTAAGTTATGCACTGGTAAGGTTTAATCAGTACTTCTTTCAGAGCGGTTACAGGGCATCTACAATTGATCTTTACATACAATTCGAATATTTTGACCAGAACACCATATATGTAACTGGAACCTACGGAGGAGATGCAGAAATAAAAGATCCTGACCGTAGAGTTTTTGATTTTGGAATGGGAATATCATATTATATAACTGATAATCTTCAATCTAAATTAACATATGGATGGATTGAAACCGAATACGGCAAAACACACCAGTTCGGTTGGAAGAATATAGTGAAATGGTAAACAATCTCTTAATTCTCTTAAAAAAATACACTTTTGAGATAAGTCTTTACCTCTTTTTTATTGTTGTCTCCTTTTTTTTGTTGTCCATTGTTGTGTATTACATTGAAAGACTAATCAAAAAAATAAAATCTTTAAAAGAGAAAAAATACTATGATTTTGTATACAACTACCTCTTTGGGAGGGCTGAGATAAATCAGTACCATAGTAGAAATCTTAAAAAAGATGTACTTATTGATATATTTTCACGGATTATATCCCAGATAACGGGTGAAAAACAGGAACTGCTGAAAAACGCTGTCAGGGAGCTTGCCCTAATAGATGTGATTATAAGAAATTTTCACAGTATCTTCCCTTCCAAAAGGATAAAATCATCATACTTATTGGGACTTCTCGGATTAAAAGAACACGCACAGCTGCTTCTCCCACTTTTATACGACCACAATGTCAGAGTTGTTTCATCAGCCATAGTAGCACTCGGCGAATTGAGAGAGGAGAGCACAGTCAGGGAACTGGTTTCAATATTTCCGTTCTGCAGGGAAGTTCATGCATGGTTAATCTCGGCTATTCTACCATTCTTCGGTCCAGATATTTACAAATACATAAAATCTCTGTTAAAACCTGATTTTCTGCCTCCGAGAAGGCTTGTTTTAATAATAAAGGTTATATCAAACCTTCAGATTCGCGAGAGCATCAAGGACCTGGAACCTATCTTTGAAAAATCACAGGACCTTGATGTAAAAATAAGTGCCCTGATAGCAATTGGTAAAATAAACGACCTACTGTCTGTAAAGATAGTTTTAAAGGCCCTTGAAGATCCAAACTGGCAGGTAAGGGCAGTTGCTGCAAATATAATAGGAGACATGGCATTGAAAGGTGCCGTGTACAGGCTCATTCCTCTTCTAAATGACAAAAACTGGTTTGTAAGAAAAAATGCTGCCAACGCCGTTGTAAAGATGGGTAAATTGGGTGTTCATACGCTACTTAACTACCTCAACCAGAACGACAGGTTTGCAAGAGATATAATAGTTCAGGCTTTAGAAGAGAATGGGGTTGTAGATAGAGCAGTCAACGATATTTTAAGCGGTAACGAGAGAGCAAAAAGCGACGGAGAATTCATAATTAAAATGATTTTAGCCCACGGGTATGTAAAGTACCTGGAAAACTTTACAAAATATCCAATAATAAAGAGTTTATTAGAAAACAGGGAACCGGTTCAGGTATGAACACTGTAATTGTATATGCATTGATAGGAGTAACTCTATTTTTCTTTTTATTAAATACAATATACCTGTTAATACTTTTAATCGCCATTATTTCCCTTAACAGAAAAAAGAGGCTTCACTTTGCCTTTGACATGACCCAGGCATTCAAGTTCAGACTTTTACCGCCGATATCGGTAATCCTTCCCGCGTACAACGAGGAAAAAAACATCACCCAGAGTGTTAAATCACTTTTGTCCATAAGCTATCCCGAATACGAGCTTATAGTTGTAAATGATGGTTCAAAAGACAGAACTCTGGATGTTCTCAAAGATGAGTTTAACTTAAAAAGAACTGATTTTGTATTTAGAAAATCAATTCCAACAGAAGATGTTAAAGATATATACATCTCTGACTCGTACAAAAATCTTATTGTTATAGACAAGGTAAACGGGGGAAAGGCGGATGCCCTCAACACAGGGATAAATGTATCAAACTACCCGTATTTCTGTGCTATAGATGCAGATTCAGTTCTGGGTGAAGATGCTCTTGTTAAACTTATTCATCCATTTATAGACGACCCGGAAAGAACAGTAGCCGTAGGAGGTGTTGTCAGGGCGGCCAACGGATGCACCTTTTACCAGGGAAGAATACTCAGAGAATCACTCCCGAAGAATATCCTGGTTTTGTTTCAAACAATCGAATATGCAAGAGCCTTCTTTATGGGAAGGCTTGGACTCGCTGCCATAAACTCCCTTTTGATAATCTCCGGCGCCTTTGGATTATTTAAAAAGGAAGATGTGATCAAGGTGAAAGGCTATAAAAAACACAGTCTCGGTGAAGATATGATGCTTGTCATGAAGCTTCACAAACTAAAGAGAAAAGAGAAGAAGAGGTACAGAATATCATTTGTGCCGGATACCGTTTGCTGGACAGAGATGCCTTCAAAACTAAAGATACTAAAAAAGCAGAGAGTAAGATGGCAGATGGGACTGCTTGAAAGTATTTCTGATAATATAGATATGTTTCTAAACCCGAAATATGGAATTGTCGGACTATTTGCCATACCTTTTTACTTTGTGTCGGAGGTTATCCCTCCTTTCATTGAGTTTGCTACATACATAGTTGTGGGAATAAGCCTGTACATAGGGATCCTACCTATATCATTCATCTACTACTTCCTGTTAATCACATGGGCCTATGGAGCCATTCTTTCGCTAATAGCAATTCTTATGGAGCACTACAGTCTGAGTGCACCGGCAAACTTTAAGTTTGTGATCCCAAAGTTTTTTGTATCATTTTTAGAGAATTTTTTCTACAGACAGGCCAATTTAATCTATAAAATAATAGGGGTATTTAAATATCTGGCAAAAAAGAGAGAGTGGGGAGAAATGGAGAGGCAGGGGTTTAAAAAAGCTTCTCAAAAGGATAGGATGTTAAAACAAACAGGCAAATAACGAGCAACTATTAACTTAAAGTTCGCTTAATTAATTATCATCAGTTAGATTTAACCATAAGATGTTTTTTTATTCGCGATCTGTTTGCCCTGACACAGAATATATCCATTGATACACCTATCAGGGAGTGAAAAACAAACAAAGCCCATATTGAACCGGATAGAATGACAATATATGGAAAAATTATTCCTGAAACAACAGAGCCTATCAGTACGACAAAAGGTGAATTCAGATGGGTTACAGATGTAAAAATCATGCTTACAACAACTGCAAATAGATCTCCTGTATATCTCCTCAGACCGAAAACCAAAAAACCCCTGAACAGCCCCTCATACCCAAAGTAGTACATTATATAGGTCACAGAGCTTAAGAGAAGAGACCACTTTGAAAAGGTAGCAGCCCTCACTTCTGGGTAGTGGGAATTTATACTATCTTTTCGCGACAGGATAATCATAATTGGAAGTACCATTGCAAGCATTATCAAAAAGTAGATTGGTTTCACCCGGTTATGGACAAGCGCAAAACCGTATAGATGAGGACTTTCATGAAAAATATATTTAACGATAATAATTGGGAACACTCCGAAAATTATGAAAGCACTCACCCTCTTTCCATAGATGAGAACATCTCTTTGAATTACAGGTCTTTTATTAATGTTTAACCTGTAGGAAATGTTGAGTATAAATCTATATAATATGTAAAGCACTGTTGTAAATGCAAGAATTGAAAGGGGTATATAAAACCTTTTGGATGTTAGCAACTTAATTAATCCACTGGACATAGTTCAAACCACCCATACTTTCTCGACTAGGCTTTCCCGTTTTAATTCATCAATTAAATTTTCATCCGGACTAACAAGTAAAAACGTGGAAACTTTTATGCTTTTTCTCTTTTGTTCAAGCTCTGGTAGGTGAATATAAACATTGCACTTTCCTCTGTGTTTGATAAGTATATCCCTCAAGTATACAAGCCTTTCCTCATCCATGTTGCCATTAAGCAGCAGGTGAATCTGATTTGCATCTTGCTTTTCGAATCCATCAGGATCTACAATCTCATCAGCAAAAACCTTCTCGCCATCATACTTACCCTTAATCACAACAACCTCCAGGTTTTCCAGATTGGTTCTATAACCCTCAAACACCGATGGGAATACAACAACATCAATGCTTCCGGTAATATCTTCAACTGTAATGAAAGCCATCTCTTTCTTATCCTTAGTTGTTATTTTTTTAATCGATGAGATAACTCCCATTATCGAAAGATTTGTATACTCCCCTTTTGATAATACATCCTCAATTTTAAGAATCCCGTTCTGGTATAATCTATTGTACTTTGCAACGGGGTGAGCCTTTAGATAAAACCCCAGCGCCTCTCTCTCAAATATTGAAAGTTCCGTTTCTGTCCACTCGCCAAAATCCTCGAGATCCGGTTGCCCATAAACAGATTTTTCATCTCCTGTGTCAAAAAGAGAGCTCTGGCCCTTCTCCCTATCCCTCTGAACAGAAATCCCGTATTCTAAAAGCCTTTCTATATTGGCAAAAAGAGTCTTTCTGGCAATACCAAAACTGTCCATAGCTCCACTTTTAATCAGAGTCTCAATAACTTTCTTGCTGACCTTCTTTAAATCTACCCTTGATATAAAATCATATATGGATCTATATGGGCCGTTTTCCCTTCTCTCATCTTCTATAGAAATTGCCGCATTCTCACCCACATTCTTTATAGCGGCAAGGGCATAAAGGATACTATTTTCTTCGATTTCAAAGTAGGCGCCGCTTCTGTTAACATCAGGCGGCAAAACCTCAATCCCCATCTGTCTGGCCTCGTTTATGTACTGGGCTATCTTGTCGGTGTCGTTCAATTCACCTGTTAGAAGGGAGGCAAGATAATGGACCGGATAGTGGGCCTTCAGGTATGCAGTTTGAAAAGCTATTATAGAGTATGCCGTCGAATGAGATTTGTTAAATCCATACCTTCCAAAAGTACTCATCATTTCAAAAATCTCTTCAGCCACCTTTGGCTTTACTCCCGATTTAACCGCTCCCTCTATAAACTTTCCCCTTGCCTCCTCAAGTAGCTCCGGTTTTTTCTTCCCCATTGCCTTTCTGAGATTATCGGCTTCAGAGAGAGAAAACCCTCCAATGACCCTGGCTATCTCCATAACCTGTTCCTGGTAGACTATAACTCCGTAGGTCTCCTTTAAAATGCCCTCCAATCTGGGATCCAGGTATGTGATAGGCCTCTTGCCCGATTTTCTCTCTATAAACTCATCAACCATTCCCGAATCCAGAGGACCCGGTCTATAGAGTGCAAGTATAGCTATTATATCGTCAAAACTATTCGGCTTCAGTCTTTTTAAAAGGTTTTGCATACCCGAACTTTCAAGCTGAAAAACGCCTATGCTGTTTCCGTTTGAAAGAAGTTCATATACTGCGGTATCGTTCAGGTTAAGTTTACTTATATCGGGAACAGGTTGTCCGCTCTTAGCAATACTCTCAAGGCATCTTTTTATAACCGTCAGGTTTTTTAAACCTAAAAAGTCCATCTTAAGCAGTCCAACATCTTCAAGGTTCCCTGCCTGAAATTGGGTAGAAACAACACCGCTCTTGGGATCTTTATAAAGTGGAACTATTCCAATCAACGGAACCGGAGATATTACAACTCCGGCAGCATGAGTGGAAGGATGCCTTACAAGGTTCTCCAATCCCATTGATATTTTGAACAACTTAGATATCTTCTCTTTATTTTTTACTTTTTCTGCCAGTTCTTTTGAAAACTCGAGGGCATCTCTCAGCGTTACATTCTTTTTACCGGGGATTTTGGAAGGTATTAATTTTGCGATTCTATCTGCCTCTGAAAGTTCGATTTCCATAACCCTGGCGACATCCCTTATAACAGCCCTTGCCTTCATGGCTCCGAAGGTTATAATCTGCGCCACATGATCATGTCCGTACTTACGTTTTACATATTCTATTACCTCGTCCCTTCTCTCAGCATCAAAATCAATATCTATATCGGGCATGGAAACCCTTGACTTATTAAGAAACCTCTCAAAAAGCAGACCGTATTTCAACGGGTCCACATCGGTTATACCGAGGGCATAGGCCACAATTGAACCCGCAGCACTTCCCCTTCCAGGTCCCACCATAATTCCTTCTTTTTTAGCATATTCGATAAAATCCCAAACGATCAAAAAGTACGTGCTAAACCCCATCGAGCTTATCACATTTAGCTCCATCTCAAGGCGGTTTTTGATCTCATCATTCAGGTTGCTATACCTTTTCTTTATACCTTCTTCTGCAAGTTCTCTTAAATACTGATCCGGAGTTTTACCATCGGGTATAGGGAAATTCGGGAGGTGGTATTTCCCTATCTCAATAGTTAAATTACACTTATCTGTTATCTCAATTGTGTTTTTTATTGCGTCAGGATAGCCTGAAAATATTTTCATCATTTCTTGCGGAGTTCTGAAATAGAATTCGTCAGTTTTAAACCTCAACCTCTTTGTATCGCTGAGTGTTTTTCCGGTCTGAATACAGAGGAGAACATCATGATTGTAGGCATCTTCTTTGTTTAAATAATGAATATCATTCGTCGCTACAACCTTTACACCGACCTCATTTGAAAGTCTCAACAGTCCTTCATTAACAATGCGCTGTTCCTCAATACCGTTGTCCATAAGTTCGAAGTAGTAGTTTTCTTTTCCAAAGATATCGATGTAAGTACCCGCTGCTTTTTTTGCCTCTTCATATTTTCCAATTTTTAAATAGTGTGGTACTTCTCCCCCGAGACATGCACTCAGTGCTATTAACCCCTTTGAATGCTCTGAGAGTATTTCCTTATCAATGCGGGGTTTGTAATAAAACCCTTTTATATAGGCCATCGAGGATAGATAAACAAGGTTTTTATATCCTTCCTCATCTTTTGCAAGCAGAATCAAATGAAAGGGTTTTTCCTTCTGATCCCTGGACTCCATTTTTTTGGGTGTCAGGTAGAACTCCTCACCGATTATAGGTTTAACTCCTGTTTTATATGCCTCTTTATAAAACTCGAGAGCTCCAAACATATTTCCATGATCTGTTAGTGCAAGGGCTGGCATTTTGAGCTCTTTGGCCCTTTCGACCAGAGATTCTATCTTCGCAGATCCGTCCAGAATTGAATACTCCGAGTGCACATGCAGGTGAACAAAAGGAACATGATCTTCCATATAAACAACTCCGGACTATTTAGTACTATATACTGTAATTTACGAAAAAAGATTTAGAGGGATATCTCAAGGCCTTCCCTTGCAAAAAACACTTCAATATTGGAACTTTTAACCCTTTTCACCCTGTTTTTAATAATTTTCTCCAGTTTATCAAGCTCCTCATCTTTTCTTGTAGGATCATGGTGAAACAGGGCTAATTTTTTCACGCCAAACTTTACACTTGTGTATACGACGTACTCCATGGGAGAATGGCCCCAGCCAATCTTTGACTCCAGGTACTCCCTGTTTGTATACTGGGCATCATGGATTAGAAGATCTGCATTTCTCATAAACTTTGCCACTCTCATATTGTTCAACCTTGCTGACTTTTCACCCTCTATTCTGGCAATCTGGTCAAACTCATCATCGGTGTCGTCATCAGATCCTTCGAAGAGGTTTCTGTAAGGCTCGTGGTCATATACCGTAACAAGTACAGCATCATCAGCCTCTATCTTGTAACCAAGGTCAATTATGGGGTGGTTTAATATGATAGTTGTAATCTTCACGTCATCGTATAGATAAAAACTTTCCTCTTTTAAAACTCTATAGGTTATATCCGCAGCAAGTTCGTCGGCCTTCACAGGAAAATAGTTGTAGGACATCTGTCCGGCAACTATTTTCTCCAGATCCTCATCTCCGATATTAACGGGCCCGTGTACCCTTATTTTATTACCAGGTATAAAGATAGGCGTGAAAAATGGGAAACCCATTATATGGTCCCAGTGAGTATGACTTAAGAAAAGATCTATATCCAGCGGTCCCTTTTTCATATCTTCAAATACCAGCCTGTTACCCAGCGCTCTGATGCCGCTACCGGCTCCTATTATAATTATCCGGCCATCATTCAACCGTACCTCTATACAGGTTGTATTTCCACCGTATTTAACAGTTTCGGGACCGGGTGTCGGAATTGACCCCCTAACTCCCCAAAAACGTACTTTCATTGTTTTGTCCTCTGTTTGGTTCTCCGGCAAGTGTTCCGCTTGGCCCTTCGTTAAACCTCTTCAACTGGTGTATGGTTCATTCATAACTTCTACCTTTAAATGAGTATACCCGCTCAGGGTCCAGCATCATGTAAAATTTCTATTTTACAGATAAAATACACACATTTAAAATATAATTTTTTAATGTAATAACAAAATCTCAAAAATTTTTCTGCTACTGAGAGATCTTTAAAAATACCGAGGCTTTCTCTATTTCCTGGGATATAGTTTCAAATATATCATCCAGAAAATCTTCAGTGATACCTATAGATGAAAGTATATAATCCTCAATTTTGCTACCGTACCTGTCACCCGAAAACCCAATTTCATTAAAATTGCAGTATGCATTTGCTGTATAAACTGCCGCCACCAGTTTGTAGTTCTTTTCCGATGCCTGATTAGGGTCATGATGGTACATTATGCATTCGTAGGTCTCGTCGGTTAGATTCCATTTTTTTGCTATCATCTTCCCTACTTCTGTGTGGGTTATGCCCAATATTTCGCTTTCAACATTTATAAGCTCATCCTTTTTAAAATCGGCCATTCTGATTACCTTTAGATAATCCTCTTCAAAGACCTCATTAAGTGGAATCTTTCCTATATCGTGCAGTAGCCCTCCTATAAAAAACTCTTCCCTTTTGTTGGGGGGTATCCCCATCCTGGCAGCTATCAGCTTAGACGCCACGCCCACACCTATTGAATGCCGCCAGAATCCATCAACATTAAGGGATTTAAACCTTGATTTATTTCTCATATTACCCAGAACGGCCGTAGATAGGGCAAGGTTTTTTATGGTGTTTATTCCCAGCATAATTATTGCATTTACAAGAGATGTAACCTTGTTCGGGAGGCTGTAATAAGCCGAATTAACAAGCCTCAACACTTTACCCACTAAAACAGGGTCCAGGCTGATGACTTTATTCAAATCTTTAGCTGTTACCTTGGGGTCTCTTGTTATCTCAAGAATTTTGGAGACGGTTATTGAAAGAGACGGCATAGAATCAATATAACGGTTCAGTTTTACCTCTGCTTTTTTATCCATAGGCAATATATTATTCAAAAAATTTTCAAAATACAAGAATATTTTTGACAACAAATTATATCAACAATAGCTACAACTGCAAAAACAAATAAAAATACCCCTTAGATACTACCGGTCAGCCAAAGCAACTATATAAAGTAACAATAGTAGAAATAAATTATCGTGTAAGGTATCTCCCCGATCTTTCAATTATATAACGGTACAGACATGAATAAAAATCATCGCATTTCAGGCATAGTTCACTATCAGGAATAAAATCCTCAGAGTTACACAGGGTTTTTGAGGTTAAAAAACTCTCCCTGAGAAAATTTAACATGTCCTCATCCTTCATTCTAAGTTTTTCTCCCCTGAGTAATTTTTCTATTATTTCTTCGGATCGCTCTAAAATCCTCTTTCTCCTCCTGATCTCAAACCTGCCAATTCCTTTGATAGCGGGGAATTTTTTCGATCTTCTAAACCTAAGAATTTTTTTTATCCATATCAGGTAGTATATATATCCAAAAAGAATACCAGCCAGATGGGTAAAATGTCCGATTCTCTGCATTGTCCCTGTCAAAATCATAGCAATTTCTATTCCACCAAAGATGAAAACAGCATACCTTGCCCTAACCGGTATGAAAAAAAACAGCAGAAGCAGAGTATCCGGAAACTCCAGACCGAAGGCAAGTATAACGCCAAATATTGCTCCGGAAGCACCTACAGTTGGAATGTATGGATTCCTCCAAAGATTCCAGAAATAGGTAACAACCCCGGCCCCTACACCTGTAAATAAATAAAAAAACAGGAAGTTAATGTTTCCCCACCTTTCTTCCAGTGGCTTTCCAAAGAGGTACAGGGCATACATATTGAAAAAAAGATGCAACAGGCTTCCATGCATGAACATATATGTTAGAAATTGCCATACCCATCCGGAATTCTTTATCATTACAGGGAAAAGAGAAAAAAGAGTTATGGATAAACCGTATGTGTTAATTGCCTGAATCAAAAGTATATTTCCAGAAGCTATAATCCTCCCGGTTACACTATCTGGAAGGGGAAAACGAACCATACTTGTAAATAGAAAAACCACAACATTTATAAAAACAAGGGTAAGAACTATACTTTGAGGCCTGTAACTCAGTCTTTTCACAGCCTTCCTT
>JALXDB010000436.1 GCA_026990615.1 Spirochaetota bacterium | reverse complement strand
GTTATATCAATTATTTTAAAGAGCATCCAGATTATGAAATCTAAAACCCCGGGAATCAAATCTTTAATTATTAGTCCTCTTTTCTATATAATCCTTCTGATAGCTACCCTGTTTCCATTTTATGCATATTCAATTCCAAAAGAAATTGAATATGCATTGAAGTTAAACAGAATAAATCATTATGACGAGGCCCTCAGAGTAATTAACGAAGCTCTTAAAGAGGATAAAATAAAACCGGATATAACCTCAGCCTATACAATTGGACGAATACTGTACAGAAAGGCTGAGCTTTACAGGGAGATGGCAGACATATCTAAGAAGACCAATCTCGGATATCTCCTTCAGTTGAATGAAGCCAATAATGGTAGCAGTATTGTAAAGCTATTTCTTGGAATATCATACTTTTTTAACGAACAGTACATCGAAGCTGCAGGAGTATTAAATCAGGTTATTAGAAGCAGCGGGAATAGCAAAGATGAGATATACGATCTCGCCTATGTTTATTTAGGAGGTGCGTATTTCTTAACCGGGGAAAAAGGAAAGGCAAAAGATCTATGGAAAAAGGTAGAACAGAAAAGCTTGCTGGCAAAATCTGTACTTGGTTATCTTTATGCTTTTATTAAAATAAATCCCTCTTATGGCGAGTCTCTGGCAAAAGAGGCTCTTGAAAAGGCTGAACTGGGCGGTAAAGCCAACGTTGATATCTACAAAATGAATTATGCCTATACAATGCTTGCCCAGGGGAAGTTCAGCGAGGCATATAATGTGGTTTTAAATTTAAATCTTGATTTGCCTATTTACGTATACAGACCCAACAGTAAGAAAGAAGTCAGATTTTACGATCTCTCAATTTTGGATAGCTACAGCAAAATTCTATTTGGTGAATCGATTAAAAATCTTGAACCGATTGTTTCTGCATCATCAGGAGAACTTGCAAGTTTTGCGGCCTATTATGTCGGCCAGATGTATCTTTATCTTGGGAACCTAACCAAGGCAATGAAGTATGCTCAAAAGGCTCAGAGACTGGCTGTTACAGGGTCTCTAACAATGTTCAGAGCCATAGCCCTCGAAGCATCTGTTTTGATTTTAGAGGGGAAGAAGAGAAAAGGTATTAAATCTTTAAAAGAGGAGATTCAGTTAATCTACGGGAAACCATCCTTTCTACTGGAAATGAGCAAGGTTCTGATAATATCAGGAATAAAGTATAGTGATGTTAAGGTGATAATAGGAATGGTTGAAAATTATATATACAGTATAAAATGGACAAGGAGAAGAAGGGAAACGGCGCTTATGGGAGATATTTCCCTCTATGCTGGAAGGTATGTGAAGGCTATTTACTACTATGAAAGGGCGAGGGATAAAGGAAATAAAAATAAAATAGAAACAAACGATCCCACTTTTCTTATTAAGTTGGCCTATGTGTACTATGTAAGGGAGTACTATCCTGAAAGCCTTGAAATACTGTTTTCACTTGGTAAGTATTTCAGGGGAACAAGGATTATTCAGAATGCAGTACAGTCGGTATATTCATACAGGCAGAAGGGTACCGGCGAAGCATTAATGGATTAATAAACGGGTTAAATTGATTATATATAATTATATATATTTAGTTGAATATAAACCTATTAGTTAGAGGTCAGGTCATGAAACATAAATTGTTTCCTTTTTTATTTTTAGCGTTGCTGCTCATTACTGGTGCATTCCCCGCTGTCTCTGAAAACCACAGGGGTGGAACACTTGTTTACGGTGAGTATGGAAGTCCAATCAGACTTGTACCAATTCTGGCAAATGATTCTATATCGATAAGATTAATAGAACTGATATACGGTTCACTCGTTTACTATGACCCTGATGGAAATATTAAAGGTGACCTGGCTGAGAAATGGGAAGTTTCAAAAAATATGAAAACAGTCACGTTTTATCTCAGGAAAAATGTGAGATGGCATCCTTTGCCGGGAGAAAAAGAGGGAATGCCCTTTACAGCTGATGATGTAGTTAAAACCTTTGAGATAATGATGAATCCTAAAACGGTGACATCGATTCAATCCAGATACAGTTTTATAGATTCTGTTGAGAAGGTCAATAGATACGAAGTTAAGTTTAAACTCAAAAGGCCAATCTTAAATGTTCTTGGAAGATTCAGTTTTAAAATACTCCCGGCCTTTCTGTTGAAAGGCTACAGCTATTTGAAGGGGGATGAAAATATTTTGCTTTACAAACATCCGATAGGTACGGGTCCATATATGTTTGTTTCACAGGAGGGGCCCAATTCGGCGGTTGTTCTTAAAGCCTACAACAACTACCATCTCGGCAGACCGAATATAGATAAAATAATTATGAGGCCATTTGCTGACCAGAATATCATTACCCAGACTCTGCTTTACGGGGGGATTGATCTTGAAGTAAGGGTTCCTCCAAGGGATATTGCAGAGATACAGGGCGATATGAGGTTTGAGCTCGAGCCGTACAGCACCCTGTCGTTCTCATTTTTTGGTTACAACCTGAGAAACCCTGTGCTCGCTATCAGGAATGTCCGCCTTGCTATATCCTATGCAATTAACAGGCAGGAGATGCTGGATTCGTTCTTTGAGGGCAAGGGACAGTTGATTTCCGGGCCTTTCCCGCCTGGAAGCTGGGCCTACAATCTGGATGTTAAGCCGATCCCTTATTCCCCTGAAGAGGCAAACAGGCTGCTTGATAGCGCCGGATTCACAGAAAGGACAAAAGATGGAATTAGAAAAAGGGGGAGCTATAAGCTCGAGTTCGACATGCTGGTACCCATTTCTAAAGAAAATGAAACTACAAAGAGGGTGATTCTCGCTTTTCAGAATTATCTGAGGGCTGTAGGTATTAAGATCAACATAAAATGGCTTGAATGGAAGGCGTGGACGGAGGCTGTATTTATAAAACATAAATTTGATATAATCTATGCAGACTGGTTATTTGACGATTCTTTTGACATTTCCTCGCTCTTTCATTCGCGGGAGATAGGGCCGGGCAGAAACAATTTTGGCGCTTACAAAAATCCCGAGGTTGATGCTCTTCTGGATGAAGCTCAGTCAACACTTGACATCGAGAAGAGAAGAACTATCTATAGAAGGCTTCATAAAATACTTGCCAGGGATGTTCCGTATACCTATCTGTGGACACTGACAAACTACGCTGCATATAACAGACGCCTCAGGCATGTGATTATTCATCCAACAAGATTCTTTACCTATATAAAGGACTGGTATGTTTTACCTAAAGGATCAGAGTAATGCTTCGTATCCTGAAGATTCTTCTGAAGGAAATAGTATACACATTTTTTCTTATTATCGGAGTTACAGCTTTACTCAGTTTATTTTTCAAATTGATGCCTGGAACTATTCAACCGGGAACAGGCTGGGCGGTTGAATATCTAAATCTCTTAAAAAGATTGTTTACATTTCACTTTGGGATTTCCCCTGTATCTGGTCTTAATATAAACAGTATTGTATTTCCAGCTTTCAAAAACACCATAATCCTGACTGCAGGTGCTATTACAATATCTG
>JALXDB010000435.1 GCA_026990615.1 Spirochaetota bacterium | reverse complement strand
GCCATATGTTTATCAGTTTAATTATACAAGTTCTATAATAATTTATTGTTTTACTGCTCCCAGAGAAAGACCTCTGACAATATATTTATTTGCAAATACAGTTACAATCAATGGTGGTATTAAAATAACAAGAGAGTTTGCCGCAATATCCCAGTATTGCGGGCCCCTCAATGTTGTTAGACCTGCCATTTGAACCGGCAAAGTTTTGGCATTCTGAAAAGTAATGGAAAGAGCAATCAGAAATTCATTCCATGAAAATATAAATGAAAATAGAAATGCCACGGCAACTCCCGGTACAGCAATCGGAACAATAACTTTAAACAGTGCCTTCCACCTGTTGCAACCATCAACAAGAGCAGCCTCTTCCAATTCAATGGGTATATCTGTAAAAAATTCCTTCAAAAGCCACGTTGTTATTGGAAGATTCATAACCGAATATACCAGGATCAAACTGGGTGTTTTATCGAGCAGATGCACCCAGGTAAATAGCAGGAAGAATGGCATAGCAAGGGCAACCGGTGGGAACATCCTTTGTGATAGAATAAAAAATGCTATATCATCATTTTTCCACTTGTAGAATTTAAATCTCGTTAAAGCGTAGCCCGCCATAATTCCAAATATAAGGGTTATAAATGAGCTTCCTAAGGCCACCACAATGCTATTTCTTAGATACTTGGCCCTGAAACCAAGAGCACTCAGGGTAAAAACCGCTTCTTCCCCTCCTTTAACACCTCCCACAAGATGCTTCCAGGCTACAACACTTGGTTTGAAATCAACAAAGGGTATAAACCTCGGTATTTTTACATAAACTGTACTCTGGTCTTTAAAGGACATCGTTATTATCCAGTATATGGGAAAAATTGTAAATAGAAACCAGACAATAAGTATCAAATATATCAATGCCTTGCTAAGAGGATTTTTTACCTTAAAATAACTTCCGCCGCCCATTATCTTAACGCTCCTATTCTCTTTAATGTTCTGATGAAGAATGTAAACATTACTATTATGATAATTAACTGAATCCAGGACATGGCAGTTCCATATCCGAGATCAAAAGCTCTAAACCCCTTAAGGTATATATAAAAATTAAGTACTTCAGTAGCGGTACCGGGGCCTCCGCCTGTTAGTATATACACAGTATCAAACACCTTGAATGCATCTATTGTCCTCAAAAGTATTATGGTTATCATAACCGGCATTGCAAGAGGCAGAGTAATTTTTCTGAATATATTCAGAGGGGTTCCACCATCAACTACTGCTGCTTCAAAAAGTTCTTCCGGAAGAGCTTCAAAGGCAGCAAGAAATGTCAGTATCAAAAATGGCGTCCACTGCCATATGTCTACTATAATTAAAGATATCACCGGTGTAAACTTTCCGGTTAGCCACTCAACAGGTTTAAAGCCCAGAAGGACTAAAAAATAGTTGAAGGGACCTCTTAAGTAATCGTAGAGCATCTTCCAGCCATATGAAACTGCTATCGGAGCAAGCAGCATGGGAAGCATATACGTTATTCTAAAGAAGTTCTTCCCCTTAAGATCTTTCTGCAGCAGCATTGCTATACCGATTCCGAGCGAAACTTCGGAGGCTATAAGTATAGCAACATATACGAAGGTCAGCCAGAGAGAATGGAAAAACCTTGCATCATGCATTATTGCCTTAAAGTTTTTTAATCCAACAAACCTTATCCCTCCAGACCCCGGCGTCCACTGTGACAGCATCATATAAAGAGAGAAGAATAAAGGGAAAATGGCAATCAGGAGTATATATGAAATAACCGGTATCATCAAAGCCTGTTTGACTTTTTTATCGGATGCCATTGACATTTTACACTATCCTTTTGTAGGTGATATTATAAAAAGATGCCGCCCCTTTTATTTTTAGGGGCGGCAATTATTTATCATCTTATCTCAGGTTGAGGTGCTCTCTGTAGAACTTAAGCTGCTTCTCACGGCCAAGCCTGTCTGTTAGATCATCCCACTGTTTAGCACACTCATCCATAGCCTCTTTTACAGTCTTCTGACCAGCCAGAATCTCGGTAAGCAGCGTCTCATATATATTCTCCTCGTAATCTGCTGCACCAGGAATTCTCAGGTCAATTACTGCATTCGGGTTGTTTGTTACGTTAAGAGTATTCTGTACGTATTCTTTGGCTTCCTCCCTTGTCCAGCCGAACTTCACCCACATATCGAGGTTTGTAAGGTGTGATTTTCTCCATGGCTGGAAACCGCTAAATGGGTTAGCCACATCATAGGAGCTGATTTCCGGGCTGATCATGTATTTAATAAAATCCCATGCAATATCAGGATATTTGCATGTAGAAGTTATGTACCATGACCATCCATTGTAGCAGTGTACTGGTGCATAGTGCACCTCATCTGTTTTTACCCACTTGTTTTCTTTCCAATCCCAGTATTCATGTGTTCCAGGCGGCATTGCATACCCGATCTTTCCCTTAACGAGAGATTTCTCGCTGTGAGAGTTAGGACCTATATCGCCCCAGTCAATTGCCATTGCTGCATGGCCGAGGATCATCTCATTTATGACATCTGCTCTTACCCAATCAAGACCGGGTGCACATCCTCTTTTGCCCATCTCTACAAACTTCTCAATGCCTTTCTCCCAGCCGGGTGTATTTACAAGCGGTTCCATATTATCAGGCCTGAAGAACATTACTCCAGGAGCTCCAGCCTTGTCAGCCGGCATCACTGTATACGGAGCAATCCATGGGAAGGAGTACCAGTATGTCTGAGCACCTCTCTTGGTGCTTCTCACAAAACCGTATTCAATCTCACCGTCGTTGTCCCAATCCCAGCCATTAAAGAACTCTGCAACATCAATAAGTTCATCAATGGTCTGCGGTGGTACATGATAGCTGTATCCGTACTTCTCTTTAAACTTCGCCTGATACTCTTTGTTTCCGAGGATGTCCTTTCTGTAGAACAGGTACATATTGTCGTTATCGCAAATTAACCCGTATGTATGACCGGCAAAAGTATTTTTCTTCTTAATACCATCGGGGACATCGGTATCGTATTGTACCTCTGGATCCTTTATATATTTATCGAGAGGTATTACGTATTTCCAGCCGACCATATCACCCATCCAGATATTGGCAACCAACAGCATATCAAATGCTGCACTATGGGTTGCTGCAGCCTGCTGAATCTTCGGGAAAAGATCTGAAAAAGCTGCTTCCACGATGTTAATCTTATTTCCAGTCTTCTTTTCCCAGTCGGGAGCATGCTGTTTTACAGGACCACTAATCCAGGGACCTGTCATAGTCAAAATGGTGAGAGTAACTCCTTTCTTTTCGGCCTTCTGCTCAGCTTTCTTCTCTACTTTCTTTTCGGAAGTTGCTGCTGCACCTTTTTCTTCTTTGCTTCCACCAGCAAAAAATAGGAATAGTGAAACAATCATTAAAAATACCAGTGGAATCAAGAACTTCTTTTTCTTCATACTTCACCTCCTCATTAAAATATTTGTAAAGGTTTACATTGATTATTTTATATCTTTATCCCTTTGATTGTCAAGAGAAAAT
>JALXDB010000434.1 GCA_026990615.1 Spirochaetota bacterium | reverse complement strand
ATCTGCATGGGTACTGCCAAAGCACGGGATCGGCTTTACAGCCTGGGCCCATGCCGATGCGTAGATCGAATGAACATGTGCAATTCCCCCTATTTCACTAAACCCTCTGTAGAGCTCAAGGTGAGTCCTAATATCGGCAGGGGGATTGTAGTTTCCCTCAATAACCTTACCGCTTAAATCAACGAGTAATATACTATCGGGTGTCAGGTCTATATAATCTACCCCCGCTGGTTTAACAGCAACTAATCCGCTATCCCTGTCTATTCCTGTGATATTCCCAAAGTTGTACAGGGCAAAACCTTTTTCATACAATTCAAGATTTGCGAGATACACATCTTCTTTTAAATCCCGGAGTTTCTTCTTTAGCATACTTTACCTCCGAATATTTTAAACGGATAAAACTATAATGTACGACATAATGATAACACGGATATGGTATTTAACCGAAAACTTATTTCATTAAACCACAATATTAACAAGTTTATTTGGAACTACAATAATTTTCTTTATCTCTTTATCCCCTATCAAACCCTTTATCCTATCATTGTTCAGGGCTATATCCTTTAACTTCTCCCTATCTGTATCCCTTTCAACCTCGACCCTTGCCCTGAGTTTACCATTGATCTGAACAACAAGGGTAATGGTATCAGACTTTGTGTAAGCACTGTTATATTCTGGCCATCTTTCATTAAAAAGATAGGTCTTGAAACCTGCATTGTGCCAGAGCTCTTCTGTAATATGGGGGACAAAAGGACTCAACAGCATCAGAATGATTTTTAATCCATAGAGATAGGCCAAAAAGCTTTTCTCTTCAGATTTGACCCTGTCCATCTCCAGGGAGTAGTAGTAGTTCAACAGCTCCATTATGGAAGCAATTGCCGTATTTAAATGGAACCTCTCCTCTATATCGTCAGTTACCTTTTTAATCGTTTTATTAATATTGTAGAGTATTTCTTTCTCAAGTCCTTCAGAACTATAGTCCTTCAAAATCTGCGCAGAGTACCTGTTTACATCCTCTATTTTTTCTTTAAAACTATCAGTAATACCTTCGAAGAGTTTATACAATCTGTTAAGAAACCTGAAGGCTCCTTCCACCCCACTTTCAGACCATTCCAGGTCTTTTTCCGGTGGAGAGGCAAACAGGATAAAGAGACGTGCCGTATCTGCCCCGTATCTTTTAACAATATCATCAGGGTCTATTACATTCTTTTTCGATTTACTCATCTTCTCTACTCTGCCAACAGTAACGGGCCTGTCGCACTTCCTGCACTTTAAATCATCAGACACCTCGGATGGAAAGAGATATCCGTGTTCTTCACAGTAGTAGCTTTCCTTTGTCACCATACCCTGAGTTAGTAATCTTTCAAAGGGCTCATCAACATCAACAAGCCCTATATCCCTCAGAAATTTTGTGAAAAACCTTGCGTAAAGCAGATGAAGAATTGCATGTTCAATCCCGCCTATATACTGGTCGACATTCATCCAGTAATCCACATCTTCCCGCCTGAAAGGGAGCCTGTCATAATACGGACTGCAGTACCTTTCAAAGTACCACGAGGAATCCACAAATGTATCCATCGTATCAGTTTCTCTTACAGCTTCCCCGCCGCATTTCGGACACTTAGTTTCAACAAAGCTCTTGCTGGATTTAAGAGGGTTGTCACCACCGGTAAACTCAACATCTTCGGGTAGTATTACAGGAAGATCATCCTCATCTACGGGAACAATGCCGCATTTTTCACAGTATACAACGGGGATTGGTGTGCCCCAGTACCTCTGTCTTGATATAAGCCAGTCTTTAAGCCTGTAATTTACCGTTCTCCTGCCCAGGCCTTTCTCCTCAATGTAATCTATTATTTTCTCTATACCCTCTCTATTCGGCATGCCGGTAATGGGACCCGAATCTACATTAATTCCGTCATCCACATAGGCTTCTTTCATCGTTTCAGGATTAAGGCTCCTATCCCTGTTTTGAATTACAACTTTTATAGGGAGTCCATACTTTTTCGCAAACTCAAAATCTCTCTGATCATGGCCGGGTACCGCCATAATAGCACCCGTGCCGTATTCCATAAGGACAAAATTTGCTATATAGAGAGGCACCTTCTCCCCATTAAGAGGATTTAAAACGTATTTGCCGGTAAATATACCCTCTTTTTCATAATCCTCGCTTGATCGCTTGATCTTGTCCTCCCTCTTCACCCTGTCAACAAAGGCCTTAAGCTCCTCTTTATTATCAGCCTCCTGAATAATTTCTTCAACAATTGGGTGCTCGGGGGCAATGGCCATGAATGTTACGCCGTATATCGTATCAGGCCTTGTGGTAAATATGGGAAAGTCTTTGCCATCAAGTTTAAAGTTTACAAGAACTCCTTCGCTTCTGCCTATCCAGTTTTTCTGCATCAACTTAACACGTTCCGGCCATCCCGGAAGTTTATCAAGGTATTCCAGAAGTTCTTCCGCATAATCCGTAATTTTGATAAACCACTGGGAGAGCTCTTTCTCAACAACTTCTGTTCCACATCTCCAGCATTTTCCATCCTCAACCTGCTCATTTGCCAAAACTGTGTTGCATTTGGGGCAGAAATTGACCGCCGCTTCCTTCTTGTATGCAAGCCCTTTTTTATACATCTGCAGGAAAATCCATTGATTCCACCTGTAATATTCGGGCATGTAAGTTGCTATTTCCCTGTCCCAGTCATACGAAAAACCCAGCCTCTTCAACTGGTTCTTCATGTTTGATATATTACTCCTGGTCCACTTGGCCGGGTGTATGTTTCTCTCTATAGCAGCATTCTCAGCCGGTAGGCCGAAAGCATCCCATCCAATTGGATGGAGTACATTGTACCCTCTCATCCTCTTATACCGGGCTATTACATCTCCAATTGAATAGTTTCTTACATGTCCAACATGTATCTTTCCGGATGGATAGGGAAACATTTCCAGACAGTAGAACTTTTCTCTGCTATCGTCTCTCTCTGTTTTGAATAATTTTACTCTTTCCCATTCTTTCTGCCATTTTAATTCAATCTCTTCGTAGGGATAAAACTTTGAACCCATATCCTAAACCCCAATTCAAAAGTTATTACAAATCCACACCTTATAAACAGGTGAAAGTATATTAATAATATGTTAATTACAGGTCAACGCTTTTAAAGTGAGCACCTGTTTCTTCCTTAATATTAAAAATCTTGACTTAAATAAACAACATATTTATCTAATATAGTGAGCCGGAGTGGTGGAACTGGTAGACGCACTGGACTCAAAATCCAGCGAGGGCAACCTCGTGAGGGTTCGAATCCCTCCTCCGGCATTTTTTGTTTTTCTACCTCAATGACCTTCCCATAATCACAGCAAGTGTTTGTACATCAAAAAATGTCCGTACTATTTTGCTGCACAATTTAAAATCAGGTCGGTGAAAGGCCCGATATTTAAAGGTTCGATAAAGTCTATTGAAGATTAACAGAACATTAAAATTGAAACATTAAAAATTGATAATTATATTCTAAACTAAAATAGAAAGGAGTGCTAAAAATGTCAGAAGATATTGTATGGGTCGATTTTGATACAATGGAAAGATTTATGGTAGACGTATTTAAAGGACTCGGCGTCCCTGAAGATGATGCAAAAATATGCGCCGATGTATTGATAACATCTGATAAAAGAGGAATAGATTCACACGGTGTTAACAGGTTAAAACAGATATATTACGATAGGATCAAAATAGGTATTCAAAATCCTGTAACCCAGTTTGAAATAGTCAGAGAAGGCCCAACTACCGCGGTCATCGATGGGCACGATGGCATGGGCCATGTAATTGGAAAGAGGTCAATGGAACTTGCCATTAAAAAGGCAAAAGAGTACGGAATGGGTATGGTTGTGGTGAGAAACTCAACCCACTACGGCATTGCAGGATACTACGCTTTGATGGCTGTGGAAGCCGGTATGATTGGAATAACAGGTACAAATGCTAGGCCTTCGGTGGCTCCGACTTTTGGGGTGGAGAATATGCTTGGGACAAACCCACTTACCTTTGGAATACCCACAGACGAGGAGTTTCCCTTTGTACTTGACTGCGCGACCTCGATAACCCAGAGGGGAAAGATCGAAGTCTATGCAAAACTGGGGAAAAAGCTCCCCGAAGGATGGGTAATAGGGGAGGATGGAAAACCCAAAACCGATCCTGAAGAAGTTCTGGAAGCTCTCAAGAAGGGAACATGTGCCCTGACTCCACTGGGAGGTATCGGCGAAGAAACGGCAGGATACAAAGGTTACGGGTATTCCACCGTTGTGGAAATACTGTCCGCAGCACTTCAGGGCGGTAACTTTTTAAAGATGCTTTCAGGTTTTGATGCCCAGGGCAACAGGGTGCCCTACCATCTTGGGCATTTCTTTATAGCCATCAACATATCCTCCTTCATAGATCTCGATGAATTTAAAAGAATAACCGGAAACATTCTCCGGGAGCTAAGAAATTCCAAAAAAATGCCCGGAGAGAAGAGAATATACACCGCGGGAGAAAAGGAGTATCTTGCATGGCTGGAAAGAAAAGACAAAGGGGTTCCTCTGAATAAGAAGCTTCAGGAAGAAATTCTGCAGATGAAAGAAGAGCTGGGCCTGAATCAGTATCATTTTTCTTTTGAAAAAGAGTAATTAATATATAACTTAAGATGTTAAAAAACAGGAGCAAAAATAATGGTAGAACCTGATTTTGAAAAAGGAAATGGACTCGTACCTGTGGTAGTCCAGGACTATCAAACATTGGAGGTGCTGATGCTTGCCTATATGAACAGGGAGGCATGGGAATTAACAAAAAAAACCGGCATTGCCCACTACTGGAGCAGATCAAGAAAATCTCTCTGGAAAAAGGGAGAAAAATCGGGAAATGTTCAGCAAGTAAAAGAGATAAGGATTGACTGTGATAATGACACCCTGCTTTTAAAGGTGAATCAGATAGGAGGGGCATCGTGCCATCTCGGATACCGTAGTTGTTTCTTTAGATATCTAAAAGGCGATAGATATCAAATAGATGTACCAAAAATATTCAATCCAGAAGATAGATATGGGAGGTAAAAGGTGAGCAACATATTAAAAATTGGAATACCCAAAGGAAGTTTGGAAAATGCAACGGTTGAATTGTTTAAAAAGGCAGGATGGAATATAAAGATAAGACCGAGAAACTACTTTCCCTCCATCGACGATGAAGAAATAAGCTGCTCCCTTGTAAGGGCGCAGGAAATGGCAAGGTACGTTGAATCCGGGATATTCGATGTTGGATTAACAGGTCTGGACTGGATACTGGAGAATGATGCGGATGTTAAAATAATATCTGACCTCGTTTACTCCAAAACCAGCACCAGAAAGGCCAGATGGGTTTTAGCTGTACCGAACAATTCTCCTATTAAAAACCTTGAGGACTGTGCGGGTAAAACGATATCCACAGAGCTGGTAAACTTTACAAAGAAATATTTCGCTGAAAGAAATATTCCCGTTAAAGTTGAATTTTCCTGGGGTGCTACAGAGGCAAAGGTCGCAGGAGGGCTGGTTGATGCTATAGTTGAAGTAACAGAAACAGGTACAACAATTGAGGCTCATGGACTCAAGATTATTCATACCCTTCTCGAAACAAACACAAAGCTGATAGCAAATAAAAAGAGTATGGAAGACCCGTGGAAGAGGAGCAAAATCCAGCAGGTGGCTATGCTTTTAAAGGGAGCGCTAAATGCCGAAAATATGGTCGGTTTGAAGATGAACGTTCCCGAAGAAAATCTGGAAGATGTAATTTCCATTCTTCCCAGCCTCACAGCCCCCACAATATCACAACTTTACAACAAAAAATGGTTTTCTGTAGAAACAGTTGTGCATGAGAGTGTTGTGAGAAGAATAGTTCCCGAGCTACTGCAGAAAGGTGCTGATGGAATTATTGAATATTCTCTGAACAAAATAGTCAACAAAGATGATATGCTTGAGCATTCATGATTCTATAATTTTTTAAACTTAAAAATAAAACCTCCCTGAAAACGGGAGGTTTTGTTTCGTCTTCTTCGAACCACAAAATATAAAGTTAGAAAAAAACTACTTTAAACAATATCCAGTGAAAAATCCCAAAGAATATACTGGCAAAACCGATCGGGAACTGATACCTGTGAAGAATATTTTTAAGCTTCTCAAAAAATGTACCCTTAACCCCTTTTAAGGATTCAAGAAAATCTATAGAGATGTAGGCTCCCGAAAGAATAGCAAATATTGAGGGAAAAAGGTCTCCAAATATTGGTATTAGGGCCTTTCCATCTCCATGATAGGGTACAAAGAGAGTTATAACACCGATAATCAGAATAGATAGGCCTATTATTATCTTGTAGGGCGCAATCTTTTCATCTATTTTACCAAGTACAGGATATTTTTCCATAAAAAGGGGCATTGTTATGATAAATCCCCCGATTAAAGACGCCAAACCCAGAAATAATACCATCTCCTCCTCCTTTCCTATTTCAAACTGGTTATTTCACTCCTGTTCATCACCAACCAGCAACAAGCTATTAACCATCCTAATACAAATATAATATAAAAGATATAATTCTTCCATTTATATATTTTTATATATTTCTTGGCTGGTCGACCGCTGTTTTTTTGATTGTAATACCCTTCCAAATTCTAGGGGATGGTACCGGGTGGAATGCTCTACACAAATATTTATTTGACCAGGTATTTTAAATCTAATTTAAATCTAAAATATTAAGAATTGTTCAGACTTAATATGACTCTTCTGCTTCTTGGACCATCAAACTCACAGAAATACACAGACTGCCATGTTCCGAGTAGAGGCTTTCCCCCGCTTATGATAATCGTTTCACTATGTCCAAACAGCGATGCTTTAATGTGAGCATCGGAATTACCTTCAAAATGTGTGTAATCGCCCCTGTAGGGAACAAGCTTTTCTGTCGTTTTTATTATATCCCTTACAACGCTCGGATCAGCATTTTCGTTAATTGTAACTCCAGCCGTTGTATGAGGTACAAAAATTGTTAAAACCCCCTCTTTTTGGCCGGCCCTGTTAAGAAAATCCCTGATTATTCCATCAAGATTTATAAACTCTATCCTTAACCTGCTTTTAACGGGGATTTCCTCTATGGTCATCACCCACCACCTCCAATATGAATCAGAATATATATAATGGCACCACTGTATTAAATCATGTACAAAATCAGGAAGCCTTTTTCTTTATAAGTGTATCAACCACGTTAAGCATATTAACCGCATGTTTGAGCTGTACATCGTAATCCAGATCGATCAGAGAGGGTATCTTATTTCTTTCAAGTTCGTTCTTCACCAGTCTTCTTACAATAATGGGTGCAAGTTCCAGTTTTTCCTTTTTAAGGAGGTCGTACAGCTCCTGATAATCCTTTTCCGTTATGACAGGATGTTCATCCACAAACTTTCGGATAATCTTCTTTTCTTCAATCTTTTTTATCTTCTTCATATCTTCATCAGAAATCTCCACCGGTTTTACCACCTCGTCGGGTTCTATCCCAATCTTGTCTATGCATTTTCCAGATGGAGTGTAGTAGAGAGCTGTAGTTATCCTCAAACCAACACCCCCCGGCAGCTGCCTCACCGTTTGAACAGAACCTTTGCCGTAGCTCTTTGTTCCTACAAGTATACCCCTGTGATTGTCTTTAATAGCACCCGCAAAGATCTCAGAAGCGGAGGCACTGCCTCCGTTTATCATAACTATAAGGGGCAGACCAGGTATTAACGAGCCCTTTCTGGCCTTATACTGATGATAATCATTCGGATCCCTTCCTCTGGTGCTAACTATGACTCCTTCATCAAGTACCATATCTGCAATCTGTATAACCGATGAAAGGAGTCCCCCCGGATTATTCCTCAAATCTATTATAAAAGAATCAGCACCTTTTTCTTTCAACTTCAAAACCTGACTCATAAAAGCTTCAGGTGTCGGTTCGCTGAACTGTGAAATCCTGATATATCCAATATGGTTGTCTATCATTGTAGATTTTACAGTTTCTATTTTAATCAAGCCTCTAACAATGGTAAAATGCAGGGGCTCTTTAACCGACTCTCTTTTGATAGTTATATTTACCTTGGTCCCAACCTTTCCCCTTAAAAGCCTTACCGCATCCATAGTGGTGTAGCCTTTGGTTGATTTACCCTCAATCTCAATTATTTTGTCACCGGCTTTAATTCCCGCCCGTGATGCAGGTGTATCATCTATAGGTGCAATAACGGTTATCCATCCATCCCTTATGCCTATTACAATTCCAAGACCTCCGAATTCAGCCTTTGTATCCGTTTGAAGTTCGCTGAAGAGCTCTTTATTAAGAAAAGAGGTATGGGGATCATCCAGCGCTTTAATCATCCCCTCTATAGCACCGTTTATCAGATTTTCCGGATCGGCTTTCTTGGGATCGTAATATTCAGTTCTTATAAGGTTAAACACCTCGTTAAAAAGTTTGAGCTGTTCATATGTTTTATTCGAGTTGCCGGCAAAAATCCAGTGGTGTAACCCAGAAGCTGTTGATATAATGATTATAAAAACAACAACAGCTATCCAAAGAAGTCTTTCTCTCTTTTTCATATTAACCAACCCTAATACGTTTTTATCTTTTTTTTATCTTTAAAGATACCAATTGATTTTTTATTCCTTTTAGATTTATGCAGGAAGATGCAAAACCCATTGGTACTTTATTTAATATTAATATAACTTAACACAAAAAAACAGCATAATAATATACAATATGTATTGACCTACAGCCTGTTAAAATATTAAGAATATCAAAAAAAGACCTCCTACAGACCTGCCAGTTGAAATAAACAGAATTAGCATACAATTTTTGTCTTAAAATATTGATTAAAAAGGGAAAAAATATTAAATTAAGGATGAGTATTTAAGAATTTTCTAATATTACTAAAATACTAATATTAATAATTTTTTATATTTATCTGGAGGATTAAATGATTGATGAAAAAACAGCCCAACAGGCAAAAGAATTACTCGGTGAATTAAAAAAGAACGTAAAAATTTTAACCTTTTCACAGGACAAAGACTGTATGTACTGTCCCCAGACAGTTGAACTCGTCGATGATATTTCCAAATTATCCGACAAGATACAGGTTGAAAAATACGACTTCACCGGCGATAAGGAAGTAGCAGAGAAGTATAGCATTGATAAAATTCCCGCAATCGTTATTATGTCTGAGGATAAAGACTACGGAATAAGGTTCTTCGGCATTCCGAGCGGGTATGAATTTGTGTCCCTGCTCGATGCAATCAAAGTCGTCTCTACAGGCGAACACGGTTTAAGCGACAGTACGGTCGAAAAGATAACCTCAATACAGAAGCCGGTGCATATACAGGTTTTCATAACACCCACATGTCCTTACTGTCCCAGGGCAGTTATGCTTGCCCATAAGTTCGCCTATGTATCCGATAATGTGAGGGGCGATATGGTTGAAGCAATTGAATTCCCGGAACTGGCCAATAAATACAATGTAATGGGAGTTCCAAGAAGCGTATTTAATGAGGACGACTTCATTGAGGGGGCCGTTCCCGAAAAAGTGTTTGCAGATAAACTCTTGGAAGTTGCGAACAAGTAGATGTAGGAATGCTGATTCATAGCAGGGATGAAAATAAACCTGTTTGTAGAAGAATCTCTTTTAAATAACCCATCTGCAGCATCTGATGGAGACTCGGTTTTCAGAGTTCTCTGCAGAGTAAAATATATCATTAGCCAGCTCTGTACAGGGTCTGCAATACTAGAAAGGGGCAGAAAAAGTTCTGCCTCTTTTTTATTTTTTTACTGTTTAATTGGCCTTTTTTATGGTTTTTAGAACAAATAAAAAATCCTACCTCTAAAAATTACAAATCTCAACAACAATGTCTTATAATTTGAAGAAAAGAGGAGGTGAGAATGTGACAAAAGCAAGGATAAAACATTACAAAAAAAGGCTTATAAATAAGATGAATGCCCTCATAGAAGAGATCAACAGGGATAAGGAAGAATTCAAAAGAGAGTATAAAAAAACCCACATCAAACCCGACGGATACGTTTTAAGGGAAAACTTAACGGTATTTGATGAAGAACTTGAAGCTGTAGAACACTTTAAAAGGTGGATAGAAAACCTGGACGAAGGCCAGTACAACGAAATAGATGAGTTTAAAAACACGGTATTGAAAGAACTCAAAAGGATGTACGATGAATTAACCAGACTAAGGGCGGGAATCAGGATGTTAATGGAAACCGTTAAAAGTACCTTTGTCTAGCCAGATTTTTTTTATCTTTTAGAAACATTAATATTGATATTTACCCCCTTATATGCTTAATATATCCTAAAAATTGCTGGTTTATAAAACCTTTCTAAAATTCTCATCTTAAAAGGAAGGCCATAATGAATGTTTCAAGCAGAGCAAAAAATATACAGGCATCTCCAATAAGAAAACTATTCCCCCTTGCAAAAAAGGCTGAAAATGACGGCAAGGTAGTATTGTATATAAATATCGGACAGCCAGATATAGCAACACCACCCGAAGCTATCGACCGAATAAAGAACCTCGACACCGAGGTTATCGCATACAGTCCTTCAACCGGTTTTACATCCCTTAGAGAAAAAATTTCTCACTACTTCAACAGATACGGAGTTCATATAAATCCTGATGAAATAGCTATTACCACGGGAGGAAGCGAGGCTGTCCTGTTTGCCATTGCTGCCACCTGTGATCCTGGAGACAATATTGTGGTAGCAGAGCCATTCTATGCAAACTATAAAAGCTTCGCCCAGCTTCTGGGAGTAGAATTAAACCCGATAACAACAACTATCGAAAACAGTTTTCATTTTAGGTCAAAAGCAGAGATAGAAAAAAAGATCAACAGAAAAACAAAGGCAATACTTTTATGTAATCCTTCAAATCCAACGGGTACAGTCTATACAAGAGAAGAAATAGAATGGATCAAAGATATTGCCGTTGAAAAGGATATATTTATCATTTCTGATGAAGTCTACAGAGAGTTTATCTATATAAACAGGGAATTTGTATCTCCTCTGCAGTACGGTGAAATAGAGGACAGAGTCATAGTGACAGATAGCATATCCAAAAGATTCTCATCGTGCGGAGCCAGAATTGGTTTTTTAATAGCAAAGAATCAGGATATTCTCACCTCTGTAGAGAAGTTTGCAATGGCGAGGCTCTCCCCTCCCACACTTGAGCAGTACCTTGCCGAAGTTGAGTTCGACCTTCCTGACTCATATTTCAAAGGGATACTGGAAGAATACAGGTTGAGAAAAAATTCTTTTATAGAAGAGCTTTCAGGGGCTAACGGTATTATAGTTCCAAATCCAGAGGGAGCTTTTTACATCATTATTAAACTTGAAGGTGTAAACAGCGAGGATTTTGCAAGGTTCCTTCTTGAGGATTTCGATATAGATGGGGCAACCACAATGGTTGCTCCGGCCGGCGGGTTTTATCAAACTGAAGGACTCGGCAATGATGAAATCAGAGCAGCCTTTGTGTTAAATGAGTCAAAAATGAGGCTTGCCGCGAAGATTATAAGAGAAGGGTACTATACATATCAAA
>JALXDB010000433.1 GCA_026990615.1 Spirochaetota bacterium | reverse complement strand
AAAACCATTGGAATATTGCAGAATCTGTTTGAATCGGGCCTTATAACCTACCACAGAACCGACAGTACAAGGGTGTCTGAAGCCGGCATATACAGTGTGGCGGCACCCTACATTGCTGAAAAGTACGGTAGAGATTACTTCAGACCGAGGGAATGGGAAAAAGGTGGCGCCCACGAATGCATAAGACCCACCAAAGCCGTTGATGCAGGGGGAATAAAACAGCTTATATTAAACGGAACACTTGAAGTAGACAACTCCAAAGATCTGCTCAAACTGTACGATCTTATATTCAGGAGATTCATTGCTTCCCAGATGAGAGAAACTCTGATTAAAAAAGAGCTTCTCACATTAAAGTTTCCAGGATTCACCCACCATGAAGAAGTCAATACAGAAGTGGTGCAGGATGGCTTTAATCTAGTATACAACTACCTTAAGATATTCGACAGAGAAAGAATGAACATCTCGGAAATAAAACTTATTAAAGCCCCATCGAACCCACCTTATAATCAGGGAACACTCATTGAAGAAATGAAAAATAGAAAACTTGGCCGTCCTTCAACATACTCCCATATCATCCAGACATTGATCGACAGGGGTTATATAGTTGATAGGAAAGGATGGTTACATCCAACGAAAAAGGGGAAAAAAGTCTATGAGTTTCTAAAAAACAGATATAAAAACTATACAAGTGAGGATTTCACAAGACGTTTAGAACAATCTATGGATATGATAGAAAAAGGCCTCGCCGATTGGCAAAATGTTTTGTCTGACTCTTATAAAATAAGAGAGCTGTTAAACAGCACAGTTTAGAATCGGTCAATAAATACGCGCACATCTGTAAAGCACATCAAGAAATTCCGAACTATATAGAAGCACCGTCGGTTTATATCTATAAAAAATCTACATCACGTACAATAGTCTCTCTTTCATCCGGACCAACGGACACAATCCCAATATCCACTCCCAACATCTCCTGCAGATACTCAATGTAGACCTTTGCATTTTCGGGTAAATCTTCGTAGCTCTTCACTCCCGATGTTTTATCCCATCCCTTAAACTCTCTATAAACAGGTTTCACCCTTGCCAGTGTATCGGCATTCGGCGGAAACTCTGTGGTTTTTCTCCCATCAATTTCATACTCGGTGCACACTTTTACCGTTTCAAATCCATCAAAAACATCGAACTTGGTCATTGCAATAGTATTAACACCGCAAATCTGAACGGCATATTTTACCCCGACAAGATCAAACCACCCGCATCTACGCGGCCTGCCCGTGGATGCCCCGTATTCTCCGCCTTTTTTACGAATAAGTTCCCCTGTTTCATCATTGAGCTCTGTGGGAAAAGGTCCGCCCCCCACTCTGGTGGTGTACGCCTTTGCAATACCCACAACTTTATCAACCGCTCCCGGTCCAATTCCAAGTCCTGTAAAAACGCCGCCTATTGTAGGGTTCGAGGAGGTGACGTACGGATAGGTACCAAAATCTATATCCAGAAGAGCCCCCTGTGCCCCCTCATATAGAACCCTCTTGCCCTCTTTAATACTATCGTTAAGCATCTTTGTTGTATTGGAAATATAGGGGGCAAGTATTTCTCTGTACTCTTCCAGGGTGTTCATAATTTCATCAAAGCTTACTGCTTCCCGCTTATAGCCTTTCAAAACCACATTTACCTCATCCAGAATAAGCTTCACCATTCTCTTCAGGTAATCTTTCTCAAATAGATCGCCTGTCCTTATCCCCATCCTTGCATATTTATAGGTGTAAACAGGTCCTATCCCGCGCCGGGTTGTTCCAATACCGTGCGCAGAGTCGTGGATACCATCAAGTTCAATATGATAGGGCATTATAATATGCGCTCTGTTGGATATAAAAAGTCTATTTCTGGTATCAACTCCAAGCTTATGAAGTTCATCAAGCTCTTCCTTTAAAGCATAGGGATTTACAACAACTCCATTTCCAATGATATTTATTTTGCCGTCTTTTAATATCCCGGAAGGGATCAGATGAAGAACATACTTTTTCCCCGAAGTAACCACAGTGTGACCCGCATTGTTGCCCCCCTGATACCTGCATACAATATCAAATTTATCCGAAAGCATGTGCACCAGTTTGCCCTTGCCTTCATCTCCCCATTGTATTCCCAACACAACAGTATTTTTCATTTTTTCCTCCATTTATGTGATTCCGGTTTAATCAACCATATCAGACGAACAAATTAGCAAAAGTATTATAAGAAATAATCTATAATTTGTCAGCCAAAAAATCTCACCGGCCAATTTTTAATTGACACAGCTATATATGGGTATTAGCTTATTTTATCATTTTCATAATTAATTATTCTTTATAATTCTTTTGAGGGCACAAAATATGCCAGGAAAATTCAGAAAGAAGAAAAAGCCTCCCTTCAAAAAGTATCTCGCTACCCTTATTATCGGATTTGTTGCAGTGGCATTTGTCGGAAGCTTCGCCTACAACTACGCAGCGAAAAGAGGGGGGAAGGTTAATATAGCCGTTGTAAACGGTGAGCCAATAGTAGCTTCGAGTGATTCCCTATTTGCAAACTTCTACAGACAGTTCTATGAAGAAGCAACTCAAAAGAACAAACAGATAACGGAAGAAGAGAACCTAAAGCTGTTAAGAAAAGCCCTAGACGCAGCTATACAGCGGACACTAATCCTCCAGTATGCAAAAAAAGAAAAAATAACCCCGGGCAAAAAGGCAGTACTGGCATCTATAATTGAGAAAGGCTACTACGCTTCCCCGGATAAGAACTTTGATGAAGAGAGGTACAACAGCACTCCCGAATCTGACAGGCAGAGAATATACAAGAGCGAAGAAGAACAGTTAACCATAGATCTCTTTTTAGAAGAGCATTTCAGAACGGTGAAGGTGACAGACCTTGAAGTAAAATCATTCTATAAACTTATGGATTTCGGAAAGAAAATAGAGTACGTATATCTGAGATACGACAATATACCCGAGAAACTTCTGAAACAGTTCTACAAAGAGAATCCAAGGCTCTTTGAAAAGGCCCATGTCGCCCACATCCTGATAAAAAAAGATGAAAAAAAGGCCAGAGAAATCTACGAAGAGGTAAAGAAGAACCCCGAAAAATTCTCAGAGATTGCAAAGAAGGAATCCGAAGACAACACCAGAGACAAAGGTGGAGACCTCGGCTGGTTTTACAGGGATGAGATGCTTCCCGAATTTTCCGAAGCTGCCTTTAAGCTAAAAAAAGGCGAAATAGGGTTTGTTAAAACTATATTTGGATACCATATAATAAAAGCACTGGATAATCCAAAAATAGAAGATTTTGACAAAGCAATTTACAGGGTAAAAAAAGAGTATGTAAATGACCATAGAGAAGAACTGGAAAAGAAAATAGGAAAGGAGGCCAAGGAGTTTCTGGAAGATGTTGTAAAAAATCCGGAGGATTTTGAAAGAATAGCTTCCGAGAAAAATCTACGCATTCAAAAAACAGACTACATCACCCTTGCCGGAAAGTATATCCTGAACGAAGAGAAGAACGTTCCTCTTTTTGAGCTTATGAATGTCGAAAATCTACCCGAGATAGTATTCAAAACCAAAATGGGTCAGGTGGGCAGTCCAATAAAAACCATTGATGGAGAAATTATTTTTAAAGTAATAGGGGAGAAAAGTTTCAAAGAAGAGGAGTACAACAAGGTTAAAGATTACCTGAAAAATGCATACAAATCCCTGAAGGAGAACACGATTTTCAATGACTGGTACTCAAAAGTTTTGAGGGATTCCAGAATTGTGGATAATTTCGACAAATTCTTTAAACCTAAAACAAAATCCTGACGGGGCTATCATTATATAATAAATGGCATTCCCATGGCTTTTGATTACACTGTCCCCAAAACACTAATAACAGGTTCAAATTAGCCCTATTTTTCACGATAATATACCTGATGGAAAACCAGCTCAAAAAAAACATAGATTTTCTTAAAAAAAATTACCCCGATATCTATCTCCGAATAAAAAACTATAATCCACCGGAAGACTACAGACTTATAACATCTCCAAAAACAAACATACTCTACAGGAGAAGAAGTGTTCATTCTGCCATGGCTCCCGAAAAGGAAGCGGAAAACCTGATTAAAGGTGTACCGGCTTTTAAAAATATAATCTTCATGTTTTTAGGGCTCGGATTGGGATATCACTTAAACTACTTTTTGAAACTCTGTAAAAACATTACATCCAGCTGTAAAGTAATAGTTATAGAGAAGGATATATCTCTGTTCATGTTAATGCTGCAGGCGGTGGACATCACCTTTCTAAAAGATGTTACACTCCTTGTGGATCCAGCATTAGACGAATTAAACTGGTTGTTTCAGAAAATAGACCCGGTTAGTTTTTCCGGATACAGAATTATAAGGCTTCCCGGGGCTTACAACATTCACAGGAAATTCTATACCACAGTAGAGAATACTTTTAAAGAAATTATTGGCTCAAAACTCGCCGATATTCTAACAAGATTTGCCTTTGAGACCCTCTGGTTGAAGAATGCATTTGAAAATATAGAGCATCTCCCCGAAAGCAGCCCGCTTGACTCCCTCAAAGGGTCTGGGAAAAATCAGCTATCCATTGTTGTTGGAGCCGGTCCGTCGCTTCTGGAACAGCTGGATCTCATAAAGGAGCTGTCCGATAAAGTTCACATAGTAGCAGTTGACACAGCTGTTGCTCCTCTTTTAAAATCAAAAATCATACCGGATTTTGTTGTTACACTAGATGCCCAGTATGCCAGTATAAACGATTTTACTCACCTATTTATACATCCATCATTTCCCTATCCATATCTGATTTACGATATCTTTTCATATCCAGGTATTCCAAAACATTTTAAAGGACACAGGTTTTACACAGCATCCCTAAACATCTACTCCGATAACACCGGCAATCCGGTATATGTGGACAACCCTATAGTAACCCATATAAAAAACAGTGTGGGAGATTTTAAGAGCCTGCCAAGTGGAGGATCGGTACTTACAAACGCTATAGAGCTGGCATTATACCTGGACTTCGACAGGATATATATAGTTGGTGCAGATCTTTCCTATACGGATTACAAGACCCATGTAAACTCATCACCCTATTACCACTCAATTCTACTGCACGGAAACAGATTTAAGACTCTGGAGCTTGCAAATATCTCTCCTATATCAGGAAGAAAATTGATATGGATTAACAACTGCCTGAGCGATTACGTGCTAAACAACTATAAAAATTGGATCGAGAAAAGGGGTTATCCGGAGGAAAAGGTTTTTAACTCAACATTGAAAGGATTAAAGATAAAAACTCTGTATCCCTTTGATCTAAAAGATCTTCGTAAACTAAGTATAATAAAAAAACCCATTCAAGCCGGGTTTAAAAGACCGGACACAGAGAACGTAATAAACTTTCTTCTAACAACAAGATCACACCTGATGGAAACCTTCCACACCGGAGAGAGTTTCTACAAAAAAATCAATGAAGGCTTAAAAGACAGCTTCTTTTATCTTACCAATCTGGTTTTGGAAGCGGAGAGAATATACAAGAACAGCGAAGAAAAAATAAACAGCTATCTAAAATCTCTCACAGGATACCTGTTAAAACGCATTGATAAAGCTCTGGAAAAACTAAAGAAAAAATGACCAACATTTACTCAAACTTCTTAACCTCGTAAAGCCCCTCATCAATGTATATATAAACCGTGGTGGGAGAATAGCTCTTAAATGGAATGGAAATCACGTCCCCCGCTTTATTTTTAGCATTGTATATCTCGCGTTCTCCAGCTTTATCCTTAACAACTATCCTGACCTCCACCTCCTTTCCGTTTTCAAGGTTCTTGGGAAGGTCAAAGTTTATAACTCTGGCATATAGTTTATCCTTATTCATCTCCGAAGGAAGATATCCAACATGAAATGTGACAGTCTCATTTCTCTTAACCAGCGTTCCCTCCTCCGGTTCCTGTGCGAGGATAATACCATTTTTCTGCGGGTCTTCAACATTTTCAGGCACTACATGAATAAGAACTCCCTTAAGGGCCATTATCTGCATAACATCGTTAATATCCTTGCCGATGTAATTTCCCAGATGAAAGGCTTTAACCTCCTTACCCTGGCTAATAACAAGATCGATCTTATCCACACTTCCGATGGGTGTATTTGGAGGCGGATACTGCCCAACTATTGTGCCTTTTGGTGCATCGGAGGTCACGTAGGTGATATTTCCTATCTGTATATTTTTGCCCTGAAATGAAAAAATCTCCTGCAGCCTGTTTCTGACATATGCAAGGGTTTTCCCTGTGTAGTCTTCAACTATTGATATTATTGGGCCCTTTGAAACTACGAGTTTGATGTCTCTCCCGGATCTTACCACACTTCCTGGTTTGGGCTCCTGCTCCACAATAAAGTTTTTCGGGTAGTTGCTGAAATACCTGGGGTCAATTACTACTCTTAATCCCTTATTCTGTAGGACAATTAGGCCTTCCATGAGTTCTTTGCCGGTAACTTTGGGCACCGTAACCTCAGGAGCACCCTTTCTGAAAACCATGAATACAATCAAAGAAACTCCAACAGTTACAACAGCAAAGAGAAAAAGTATTATGATTATATTTCTGATAATAACAGCCGTACGGCTTGTTACATAGTCCTTGAATATTCTGAACGATTCTTTTATAGAAGCATAAACTCTTTTTAAATTTCCGACCTGCCTTCTCATAATCCCTCAAATTATTTCTAATTGTTTCCAAAATCAATAATAAAATTTAAACCAACAGGATAAATTTTGTACTGTTTTCTCAATCCTATTCAGGTGAAGCCTGAAGAACTTTTCCTTTAAGATTCCTGTAGCCGTTGATGAAATCCATATAATTCATTCTTCTCTTTCCCTGAAGCTGAAGTTCGGTTAATGCTACAAAACCATCCCCACATTTTACCACAATGCCTGCATTTTTTACTATATCTACAACTTCTCCTGTTTTACACGAAGCGAAGGCACTTGTATCCCCATTATACACATAAGCTCTGAAAAAACGCAAAACTTTTGTACCAAGATAGCTATAGCAAACAGGCCACAGATTAAAAGCCATTATCTTTCTTGAGATACGTCCGGCATCTTCACTCCAATTCACCGGGGCATCAGATTTCTTAAGCGGATAACAGTATGTAACCTTCGAGTTATCCTGCGGGACAGGGGTAATTTTTCCCTCGATGTACAACTTCAAATTACTTACAAGAAAACCGGGAGCAATTTCTAAAACCTTATAGTATAAATCTTCTGCAGACCAGTCCTTATCAATTTTTATCTCAACCTGGGAAATTATATCCCCCGCATCCATTTCATACACCATTTTCTGAAGGGTAATACCCGTTTTCTTTAAACCAAACAGGATTGCAGATTGTATGGGAGAGGCCCCCCTTAACTCAGGAAGCAGAGAGGGATGCAGATTCACCGAACCATATTCAGGGAACTTAATTATACTCTCAGGAAGTATCTTCCCGTAGGCAACAAGAACTATAAGCTGGACATTGTACTCTTTCAAGGTTTCCACAAAGCTGTCGTCCAATTGATGAGGAGTCACTACAGGAATTCCAGCATGTACAGCAAACTCCTTTACTTCTGTGGGCAGCAGCTTTTTCCCCCTGCCCCGCCTTTTATCCGGTTTGGTAACGGCAAGAACAACGTTAAAATGTTCTATCAGAGCTTCCAGTGATTTTTTTGCAAGAAGCGGTGTTCCAAAAAAGGCAGTTCGTAGTTTAATTTTACTCATTAAAGGTATGAGTTCCTGTGTATTATTAAGTCAAATTCTCACCAATTTTCTGGGAGTTTACAAGTTCATCAAGGTCCTTTGATATCTTTCGTTTCTCCTTCTCTGAGAGTTTATCTATAAACAAAACTCCATTGAGATGGTCAATCTCATGCTGTATAACCCTAGCCAAAAGCCCACCGGTCTCTATGGATACCTTTCTCCCCGATCTGGTTATCCCGGAAACAACGATTTTGCTCGGCCTCTTTACATCGGCCCTTATCCCTGGTACACTCAGGCAACCCTCTTCCATTGTGGAAAGTTTATCAGAAAAATAGTCAATAACAGGGTTAATTAAGGCAAGCCTCTCAAACCCCTTTTCATCAATCGACACAACAATAACCCTCTTGTCGACACCTATCTGAGGAGCTGCCAAACCTATTCCGTTTCCGGCCTTCATAACCTCAAACATTACAGATATAAGTTCTTTTATGTAGCCGTCAATCTCCTCTACCTCGACTGCAACCTTTCTCAAAACCGGGTCAGGGTATATTCGTATCTTCTTATCTATCATACCGAAAAGATAACCATTAAATACTATCTAAACAATAAAAAAATCACAGCATTGATATCGGGTCAATATCTATTTCAAGATAAACATCATAAGTCTTTTTAATTCTATTGCCTATATCAACGAGAACATTCCTGTAATTACCTATACTATTAGTCTTAATAATCACATGGACCCTATAGTTCTTTTTAATTTTAGACAACGGGCAGCTTGCAGGGCCGAGGATATCATCACCACCGGTCCTGGCCTTTACCAGAATATCCAAACAGGCCCCGGCGACATCAAACAATTTATCCTGATTTTTACCCCGGAAAACAAGCCTTATAATTCTGGTAAAAGGTGGATAGTTCATCGCCTGCCGAAACTTTACCTCTCTCAGGAAAAACTCCGTATAATCGTGGTTCTTTGCCGTTTGAATTGCATAATGAGAAGGATTGTAGGTTTGTATAATTACCTCTCCAACCTTTTCACCTCTTCCCGCTCTTCCGGCTACCTGTGTGATTAAATCAAAGGTTCTCTCCGCCGCCCTGAAATCAGGAAAGTTTAAAGCTATATCGGCATTTAAAACACCCACAAGTGTAACATCAGGAAAATGAAGTCCCTTTGTAACAATCTGGGTGCCAATTAAGATATCGATCTTTTTCTTTGCAAATGCATTCAGAATTTCAGAAAGAGCCCGTCTACGTTTAACGGTGTCCGTATCCATTCTTACAATGGCAGCAGCGGGAAAAATATCGTTAAGAATGCTCTCTATCCTCTCAGTGCCAAATCCCGAAAAAGATAATTTCTCCGATCCACAATTTGGACATAGATCTGGAGGGTCTATCGAATATCCGCAGTAATGACAGACGAGCTTTTTTATATCCCTGTGGTATGTCATAGAAATATCACAATTTTTACACTTTATAACATGTCCGCAATCCTCGCAAAAAATATACGAGGAGAACCCTCTTCTATTTAAAAAAAGAATAACCTGTTCATTTTTCCTAAGCCTGTCATCTATCGCCTTTACCAGAGCTTTAGAGAGGAATCTACTGTTTCTCGATCTTCTCAAATCCGTTATTTTTGTTGCAGGGAGCCTGTTATTCATAACTCTATTTGGAAGTTCAAGTAAGGTGAAAACTCCTCTCTTTGCCAGATGGTAGCTCTCAACAGAGGGTGTTGCACTTCCGAGTATTAGGATACCTCCGTGCATCCTTGTTCTGTAATATGCAACACTCTTTGCATTGTACCTCGGAGTTTCATCGGACTTGTAGCTGGTTTCATGCTCCTCATCGACTATTATAGCTCCTATCCTTTCAAGAGGTGCAAAAATAGCCGACCTCGCACCTATTACTATAGGTTTTTCACCTCTCAGTATTCTATACCACTCGTTTACCTTCTCAGCTTTTGTAAGTCTGGAGTGAAGCACTGCAAGCTTTTCACCAAAACGGCTGGTAAAATATCTAACTGTTTGAGGGGTAAGCGATATTTCTGGAACCAGAAGTATGGCACCAAGACCCTTCTTAATAACCCTGTCTATTACCCTTAAGTACACCTCTGTTTTCCCGCTTCCCGTTACTCCGTGAAGCAGAAATACTCTGTTTTCATTTTTTTCAACCGCATCCACCAATCTATCAACAACTGATTTCTGCTCGGGGGTTAACTTAATATTCTCGCTCCGAACAGGCCTCTGCTTTTCATCCAGGCCATAGTCAACATTAACATCTCTCTTTTTAATTCCCTTTGGTATCATAGTCCAGCAGGCCTCTCCCACCGAACATATGTAATAATATGATATCCACTCGGCCAGTTTAAAGAGGTCATCGTTCAGTACAGGAGAGCTATCAAGCACATTAAGTAATGGCTTCAGGCCTTTCACCCCGGATTTTTCCAGAATTCTGTAAACAATACCAACAGTATGTGAGCCGCCCAGATCTACCTCAACTCTTAAACCGGGTTTCACATCTCTGAATCTCTCAGGAATTTCGTAGGTATAGGGAGGAATTGGCCTATTAAAGATAACCTCGGCAAACATCTATGTTCCCGATTTCAACTCTTTATAAAGGTCCCTCAGCAGTTTTAGATCGTTCCACACAGCCCTCTTGTATTTATCGGGGAAACGAAGAACTGCTGCGGGGTGATAGGTAGGTATTACGGGTATTTCACCGAATTTCTGGACGGTACCTCTTATTTTTGAAATGCCCACCCTGGTATTTAGGAGTGTTTTTGCAGCCGGGCCTCCGAGACAGCATATTATAAGAGGTTGAATAATCTCAATCTGTCTCTTAAGGTATGGAAAACATGCATTTACCTCCTCAGGATGAGGAGTTCTGTTATTGGGGGGTCTGCACTTTACAATATTTGTTATAAAAACCTCTTCCCTTGTTAGATCAATTGCGGCAAGCATCTTTGTAAGGAGCTTTCCTGCTCTGCCAACAAAGGGTCTTCCCTTAATATCTTCCATCTCGCCGGGCCCTTCCCCGATAAACATAATATCGGCGTCGGGATTTCCCTCACCCGCAACAGGATTCAATCTCCCCTTATAAAGTCCGCATTTCTGGCAATTTGCAATTTCTTCGGCAATAATACCGAGACTTTTTTCTTTTTCGTTGTAAGATTCTGAATATGGCTCTGATTGAACCCCCGGGGGTTTATCTCCTGTAGTTCTTCTAGAAACTGATGAGACGTTTAAAGATAGATCTTCATCACTTTTACCGGTTTTAATATCATCTTCTGTATTTTCCCCGTGGCCAGAGTTTGAGGTTCTGTAGCCTGTGGTAATAAAATCAATAGAGTCCCTGACCAGATCTGCCAGTTCTCTTTTTAATTCATCCATTTAAACCATCCATAACCCTTTAGCCTATTCTCATCTTCTCCTCTGCCGCTTTACATTTAACGCATTTTTTAGCCTCCGGTATTGCAAGAAGCCTTTTTTCTTCGATTGGTTTGCCGCATACAACACAAATTCCATAGGTTCCTTCTTCTATCCTCTTTAATGCTTCGTTAATCTCCTGCAGTTTCTCCTGTTCCTTTTCTGTTAACTTCGACATTACCTGAAGCTCGTATATGTTGTTTGCTTCATCCACAATATCCCCTATCACAGAATCACTTTCAACTTCAGATATCTCCTCTGCCTCCTCCTTCTCTATAGTTTGGAGTATCTCATTCTTTTTTTCGATTAGCTTCTTTTTTATTTCTTCCAGCAATTTTTCATCCATTCTTATTCACCTCCATTCTGTAAAACCATTTCCAACAATTAAAAGATAATTAGATTTTTAAAGTTCATAAAATTCTATGTTATAGCTGAACAAATTAAATAAAAAACTTCCGATTAGCAAACAAATTTATATATTTTTTTGTAAATTTTTTATACTGAACCTTAAATCTTCACATC
>JALXDB010000432.1 GCA_026990615.1 Spirochaetota bacterium | reverse complement strand
ATTCAGGAATCTATCAAGAAGACGGAATTACCAAATGTAAATACATCTAAGCAGATATATAATTACATCTCAGCGGTTAAATTTCTATATCTATTTTACTCTCAGAACCTCGCAGACTGATTATTCTCCGGAACCAGAAACATCAACACCGATATCTACACCTGCTTTTCCCTTCTCTTCTTTTTTAGGTATTTCCTTGAGTGTTTTCTCTATCGTTTTAAGTTCCTTTTTTTCAACTCTACCCTGTCTCGAGTTTAAATATCCAAGAATAAAACTAACCAGTAGAAATAGAGCTGCAAGAACAGTGGTAAATTTTGTAAGCACATTACCTGTTTTTGTACCAAATGCCGACTGGCTGCTCTGTCCAAAAAGCCCCATCCCACCACTGCTTCCGGGTTGTATAAGAACAATAACCATTAAAAGCACAGCTACCAGAAAGAATATAACAGTTAAACCTACTATCATTTAACCTTTATCCCCTTTATCTATTCTAAATTAGAATCCTAACAATATAAATAACACATTTAACATAAATCGACTATACTTTTATAATTACTCTATTGAAACTTAATGATCCTTAAAAATGACTCTGCTTTAAGCGATGCCCCTCCAACAAGAGCACCATCTATATTTTCTTTTGCCATCAAAGAATCTATATTCTCGGGTTTAACCGAACCGCCGTACAGTATCCTTGTTTTCTGAGAAACTTCTTCGCTGTACATATCTTTCAATATCGATCTAATAAGAGAATGAATCGAATCAGCATCTTCAGGTGTAGCAGTTTTTCCAGTACCTATAGCCCAGACAGGTTCATAGGCAATTGTAACCTTTAAAACATCAGATACAGAAATATCCTTTAATCCTTCAACAACCTGCCTCTTGACAACATCCTCCGTCTTTCCTGACTCCCGCTCTTCAAGAAGTTCTCCAACACAAAGAATTGGTTTTAATCCCTGATCAATAGCGCTCTTTACCTTTTTATTTATGAGCTCATCATCTTCCTTAAATATATGCCTCCTCTCACTGTGTCCCAGAATAACCCATTCAGCACCCACAGATTTCAGCATATCTGCGGACACCTCGCCGGTAAATGCACCTTTTTTCTCAAAGTACATATTCTGGGCTCCAAGCCACACATTGCTTCCCTTAACAACGGCGTAAACAGCGGGAATCAGAGGAAAGGATGGACATATCAGTATATCCCTGTCATTTACTTCCGATGTTCCCTCAACAAGAGCCCTGGCAAGAGCCTCTGCTCCCCCTCTATCAAGGTTCATCTTCCAGTTACCAGCTATTAGCGCCCTCCTCATATCTTCTCCTCTCCATTTTTCTGAGAATACTTCAAAATACTTTTAAAACTAAAAAAATTAATAGGGCACCATTTTTGAAAATGGTGCCCAGATTTATATAAGACTAATTAAGCATCTTCCAAAACTTTTATGCCCGGAAGTTCTTTACCTTCAAGGAACTCCAAAGATGCCCCTCCTCCGGTGGACACATGATCAATTTTATCGGCAACTCCAACTTTGTTAACAGCAGCAACAGAATCACCACCACCCACAACAGTTGTACCCTTTGCCGATGCCATTGCTTTTGCAATCTGAAAGGTACCCTTTGCAAATTTATCTATTTCGAATACTCCCATAGGCCCGTTCCAGAAGATTGTACTAGCCCGTTTTATCTCCTTTTTATACTGCCTGACGGTTTTAGGCCCTATATCAACTCCAATCATATCTTTGGGCATTGCATTTGTTTCCACAACCTTTGTTTTGGCACTTTCATCAACCTTATCAGCAACCACATGGTCTACAGGAAACATAAGATTTACACCCTTCTCGTCCGCTTTTTTTATCAGTTCAAAAGCCATATTTATCTTTTCAGTCTCCACCAGGGAGTTGCCAACCTCAAAACCCTTTGCCTTTAGAAAAGTATAGCTCATTCCACCACCAATTAGAAGGGAATCAACCTTTTCAAGCAGTTTTTCAAGAACACCAATTTTAGTAGATACCTTTGCCCCACCAATAATTGCAATATACGGTTTTGCAGGCTGATACAAGAGTCTTCCCAGAAAATCAATCTCCTTCTCCATTAAAAACCCGGCTACAGCCGGTAAGTAATGGGCAATACCCTCTGTTGATGCATGTGCCCTATGAGCAGTCCCAAAAGCATCATTTACGAAAACGTCGGCATAGGAGGCTAGCTCTTTGGCAAACTCGGGATCATTGGCCTCCTCTTCTTTGTGAAACCTGAGATTTTCAAGAAGAACCACATCACCCGTCTGCATACCGGAAATAATCTTTTTAACCTCTTCTCCAATACTATCTTTGCACACAATAACTTCCTTGCCCAGGAGCTCGCTCAACCTTCTGCCTACAGGAGCCATTCTCAACTCTTCTTTCACCTGCCCTTTCGGCCTTCCGAGATGGCTCATCAAAATCAGCTTTGTGTTTTTTTCAAGGACATATTTTATAGTGGGAAGAGCAGCCCTGATTCTGGTATCATCGGTTATATTCCCTTCCTTATCGAGAGGGACATTGAAATCAACCCTCATTATCACAGTTTTACCCGTTAAATCAATATCCCTTACTGTTTTTTTTCTGATCATTGGAGTAAACTCCTTAGAAATTTTTAGGATATTTTTTGCAACTCTGTTCTGGTATCATTTTTACGCGATCTTTTCAATAAGATCAACCACTCTGTTTGAATAACCCCATTCGTTATCGTACCATGAAACAGCCTTTACAATCCTCTTGTCTATTATCATAGTTAAGAGTGAATCAAATATTGATGAATGAGGATTCCCGATGATATCCGAAGAAACAATAGGATCAGAGCAGTATTCAAGAATGCCCTTCATCTTGCCTTCTGCAGCCTCTTTCATTGCATTATTTACATCCTCAACTGTTACATCTTTATCGACCTCAACTACCAGATCAACAATAGAGCCTGTTGGGACCGGAACTCTCATTGCCATACCGTTCAACTTTCCATCCAGTTCAGGGATAACAAGACCTATTGCCTTTGCAGCGCCTGTTGTTGTAGGTATAATATTAATTGCCGCTGCCCTTGCCCTTCTTAAATCGCTGTGAGGAAGATCAAGGATTCTCTGATCGTTTGTATAAGCATGTACAGTTGTCATCAATCCTCTTTTGATTGTAAAATTATCGTTTAAAACTTTTGCAATTGGTGCAAGGCAGTTTGTTGTACATGATGCATTTGAAATAACTTTGTCATCGGGAGAAAGTGTGTCGTCGTTGACACCAATAACAACCGTTCTGTCAACCTTATCCTTTGCAGGAGCAGATATAATCACCTTCTTTGCACCTGCCTCTAAATGCATTGCAGCCTGCTCCCTCTTTCTGAAGACTCCCGTTGACTCCACAGCAATATCAACACCGTAATCTTTCCATGGAAGCTTTGAAGGGTCCCTCTCTTTTAGAATCTTTATTTCTTTTCCGTCAACTTTGATACCGTCAGACGTTACCTCTACATCTCCTTCAAACTTCCCGAAGTTCGAATCATATTTTAACAACATGGCGAGCTGTTCAGGTGGGAACATATCATTGATAGCAACAATCTCGATATTGTCCCTCTTGTGCGCAAT
>JALXDB010000431.1 GCA_026990615.1 Spirochaetota bacterium | reverse complement strand
ACTGAAGATTTTAACCGCCTGGAGGCGGATAAAAATCCAAACGGGAAGATAGGAGAGTCTGTTCATATTATACAAAAATATGGAATCTATGTCGGCAAAAATGCGAGGATATACCCCGGTGTGGTTATTGATTCGGAGGACGGCCCCGTATACATAGACAACGGGGTAAAGATTATGCCCGGTAGTTATATTGCCGGGCCGTGTTACATAGGAAGCTCCTCCGTGATAAAACCGCAATCATACATCGGCGGAGGAACAACTGTGGGAGAGGTGTGCAAGGTGGGGGGTGAGGTTGAAAATTCAATAATTCATGCCTTCAGCAACAAGCAGCACTACGGTTTTCTCGGAGATTCCTATATCGGTGAATGGTGCAACCTCGGTGCCGGTACCTGCACAAGCAACCTAAAAAATAATTACAGCAGTATAAAGGTATCGATTGACGGCAATAACAGAGTAAATACCGGTTTGATGTTCCTTGGAGCAATGATAGGAGATCATTCTAAAATCGGTATAGGAACCATGTTAAACTCGGGTACGGTTGTAGGAGTAATGTGCAATATCTTTGGCGGCGGAGTTATTTCCGGCTTTGTGCCATCTTTTAGCTGGGGTGGCAGGGATGGTTTTACGATATACAAAATTGACAGGGCATTAGAAACTGCTGTAACCGTAATGTCAAGAAGGGGTAAAACCATGAGTGCTACCGAAAAAGCAGTATTTGATGGGCTCTATAGAAAGGTCAACGGTAGTAGAGTTTAAGGTTAGTTCATTTTTCCGTACCTCGATTCGAGCTCACGGATTAGATTTGATAATTTTCTCTGAATCTCTGTGCCGACGATTTCAATATCTTCTGCTCTTGTCAGGTCCAGAACATCTCCGTTGTCGTAATACACAAGGATATCAGTGGCTTCATTTTTCAAGAGCATTGCAGCATCGGGCAGTTCGTATTCGCCCGGTTTGCCCGGTTTCCTCGGTTCATGTCTCTCAACTCTGGAGCATGCATCAATTATACCGTGCGGAAATGCCCATAGATTCATACTGATTAAAGTTTTTTCCTTCACCTCGATTCTATTGTTGTGTAATGTGTACAGACGATCGTTGACTCTGAACGATTCAGGAGACTCCGGTTTTTCTATTATCTTCTCCAGCATTCCATTTCTGGTTGTTATTACCGCAAACGATTTCAGCTTCGCCCGGGTATGTGGATTGAACCCGTCTATGTCGAATCCAACGAGGGATGCATATGTTTTCGGGGTTTCAACGAGCATTTGAAGACTTTTTAATGGGTAAAGATTGTCCCCGTTCAGTACGAGAAAGTTGTCTTTTCCTACAAAATCTTTTGATGAGAGTACAGCATGGGCGGTTCCGTCAGGAATATTCTGAAATGAAAAGCTGATATTAAGTTCGGGGAAAGCCTTTTTCCCGATACCGGTATAGTGGTTGACAAAGTATTCGTCATCGGGTTTTAAGACTATGCTTACATCTTTTATTCCCGCTTTAATAAGATTTATCATCTGGTAATCCAGAAATGGAAACCTGCCGAATCGAACTGCCATTTTTTCGCCTTTTCTTACCGCCTTCAGCTCAACGGGGTTCTTTATATACCTGTCGATATTATCCTGCATTCTTGTTGCACTTCCAGCGGCCAGTATTACAGCTTTTTTAATCATGAAGAGCCTCCCATACCGCACCGTTACACGGTTTGTAGATTTCAAAACTGGCAACATCTTTGTATTTATGAAACTTTTCAATATACCGGTTTTTCCACTTATCTTTAAATGTTTCGGCTTCTTCGGCAGGCACAATTGCATAGCAACTGCCGCCGAATCCTGCACCAAAACCGGATGAACCTAATGCACCAATTTTTAATGCCGATTTCTGCAGGTAATCTATCTCTTCTGTTATATTTTTCAGGTAGTCTCTTGATAGGTAGTGAGACATGTTGATAAGATCGCCAAATATATCCATTTTATTATCCATCAAAGCATCCACAGCTTCTTCAATTATCTCCTCTTCCCTGTAAAATTGATATGCCCTTTCAGCAAGTTCAGGATATCCATGTTCATTAAGTATCTTATATGCATACTCGGCTTTCTGATTTGGCTGGAGGTCTTTGAAAAAATCTCTAAGCATTGTCTTATTCGTGTTGAGGATTGAATTCAAGACTTCTACAGATTTTTTTGCATTTATGGAGAGCCTGTTGTATTTTTCCATTGCATTGGCTGTCTTTTCTGCCTTTTGACCCGAGTACCCTACTACGATGGCATAATTTTTTGGCCATAATACTTTTTTTAGAACCTCTGTTGGACAGTACCTGCAGAATAGTACTTTATTTTTTTCGCCCAGCATTATAGCTGTGTGATCTTCTGAGCCCCCGAATGTTCCCACCCCTCTATCGCCTTTTAAAGCGCCAAAATCAAGTCCATTTTCATAGTTTGCGATGTACATCGACAGAGCCAATCTGTAGTTGTCAATATCCGGCTGATCGTACTTGATCCCGGCAAGTCTGCCGTTTTCAATTATAAGTTCCTTAAAAGATTTATTTTCGAGCAGATTGTTGGCAAGAGCAACTGTTATGAAGTCCGATATAACCTTGGCTGATGAGCCGGATGTACCACCGCCTATCGGAATGTCACCGTAAAACACAGCCTTTATTGCCGAAACAGGGGGAAAACCTGCCTCTCTCAGGTTTTTCAAAAGTCTTTTAAATACAGATAAGCTGTACTGCCATCCAAACCCTTTTTCAAGAATATCAGTGTTGAAGTTGTCGTGCAGAACGGTTGTTTTCCCGTATACGGGTTCCATATTTACAAGTTCGGACAGGTTGTCTTTTGAAAGTGATGCAACGGCGGTAAAAGCCTTCAAGCCCGAAATAACAAGAGTTTTCCCGCCCTGGTAATCTGTGTGCTTTCCCAGAATTTCTATTCTGTTCGGCACTGAAACTACAAATGTTCTGCCCCTCTCTACCTTGTCGCCGAACAGTTCTCTAAATCTTCTGTACATTGACAGAACCAATTCCTTTCTTTTAACGGCATATGTTTCTGGCAGCCCGAGTTTTTCCGTAAAAAAGCTGTCATCTAAAATTGGTCCTTTTGATTCTTCACGATTTCTCATATCTGTTTTCCCGTCTGATTATCTTTAGTTTCACTCTTTCATAGAGGTATTTTAGATCTTCAGCAGAAAAATTGCCGGCGCCGGGTGTAGTTGTATTGGCAGCTCCAGCGGCGCAGGATAGGGCGGCTGTTTCTTCAGCGCCCAGATTGGATAGAATTGCGGCAATACCCCCTGCAAGAGAGGCGTCTCCCGAGCCAACAGAGTTAACTGGGTTTTTAACTTTAACCCTCGCTTTTACGAGCTCGTTTCCGTTAAAGTAGATTATTCCTTTCTCCCCCATAGATAGAAAAACATGATTGATTCCCATCCTGTAGAATCTTTCGGCCATGCTTTCCGCACCCGGGCCGTCTTGCAATATCTCTCTGGCTTCATAAATATTCGGTTTTATGCCGTATGGCTGCGATTTTACTCCTTCTTTCAGCGGTGCTCCTGAACTATCGAGAAAAATAAGATCTGTAGATTTCTTAACAGAATCGATCAAATACCGGTAACTGTTGTGCGGCATACCGGCTGGGACGCTTCCAGAAAATATTACAACAGACTTTTTGCCCCCACTGGTGCCGGCCACTAAATCTATTAGTTTTTCTTTAAATCTTTTCAGAATATCCGGCTCGTGGATGGATCCTCTTTCTCTGAGATGTGTTTCTCTTTTAACCCTGTCAGATACAATAGTTATGTTGTTTCTTAAAATACCTTTTGTTAATAGAAAATCCCCGGATAAGTTGTCTTTTTTCAGGAGCATATTAAAGTAATCAGCCCCCGTTTGCGGGAGAATGCCTGTAGCAATAGATGGTACATATAACTTTTGAAGTGCCCTTGATATGTTTATACCTTTTCCTGCAGCTGTATTTTTTGTATCTTCAATTAGAAGAGTTTTGCCCGCCTTAAACCCGGGCACCAGAATGGTTTTATCGATAACCGGATTAAGGGTTACAGTAAATATAGAGTAGTTATCTTTTAGTTCTTTTATTCTGTTAAGTATTTCTATTATACCGTACATTTTTCAAAAGTTGATGCAATGATAATATTTAATGATAATATTTTACATATAAAAGTTCTGGTTTATAATATTTACCGTAAATACATACTATGCAGACGGAGGTGTTTGTGAATATAGGAATAATATACTCAACTGATAAAAAAGTCATCGAAAAACTTGTACAGGGGCTGAAAAAGGGGTTGGAAGAACAGGGAAATGTGGTGAAGCTTTTTCCCGATACCGCTGATAATTTTACGGGCCTTGCATCGTGCAAACATATATTTGTCGGTTCTTATATAACAGCATCAATTAAACCCCGCACCCCGCAGAGATTGAGGGATGCTCTGAGCAGGGCTACCGGTCTAGGTGGCAAGAGGTCTATAGCCTTTATTGCCTCCGGAATGTTCGGTGCACGTAAGGCTCTTCTTGCTTTGATGAACGATATGGAGAAGCAGGGATGTTTTATCATAGATCAGAGGGCGTTTTCTTCTGAGGAAGATGCCTATAATTTTGCAAAAAAGATTAAATTAAAAGAAGATTAAAAATTACAGCTAATCCGCTTTTTTACTCATCAAAATAGACAGGAATTTAAGAGACTCTATATTCTGAAATATAATTTTTATTACCGCCGTTGTTGGAACTGCAAGAAATGCTCCTACGACTCCCCAGACATAGCCCCAGAAGAACAGTGAAATCACTATTACGACCGGAGACAGGTTAAACTTGTTTCCCATCATTTCCGGGTCCAGAAAACTGCCCATGAAAAGCTGAATCACTATCAGTATAATTGCAGTTAAAAAGGGTATGAATGAATGGGGAAACTGGACAAAAGAAAGGGCAATTGGAAGTATTACTGCTATTATTGACCCTATGTAGGGTATATAGTTCAGCAGGAATGCAAGAGCACCCCATAGAATTGAAAACTGCACATGGAGTATCGCACAGGCAACACCCGTTAGAATCCCTGTCCCCGCACTTATTACGGTTTTTATCATGATATAGTTTATGATCTGCTCATTTATATTGTTTATTACATTGAAAATTGGTTTTGCCTTTTCTTCGGGAAAGGCCTTTTTAATAAGCTTGGGATAGTTGTGGTAGCTAAGATATATGAAGATCAGAATTAGCAGGGTTGACAGTAATTTTCCGAAAATTTTGAAGGATGTATTTAAAAAGGATGATAAAATATCCGTTACCCTTGAACTCCTCAGTATCTCAAAAAAACTGCGGGTTTCCAGATTGAAGTAATTCTTAAAGAAAGTTGAAATGCCTGATATGATCTTGCTTTCATAGGTCGGCCACAGCCTGATAAACTCTTTGATATTTTTTGATATTATCTGGGCCCCGAAAATACCTAGAAGGGAGATTATACCCAGAAGTATAAAGAGTGTTAGAATCCTTGGAACTTTAAACTTTGCAAAGAACTCAACTATCGGTGCAAAGAGGTATGCAAAGAAAAAGGCAAGTACAAGGGGAATAAATATTCCCTTTAATGTTTTTAAAATAAACACTATGGCAATTGCTGATATTAGATATGCCGTGAATTGTACAACTTTGATGTAGTGTTCTTTCTCGCTCATGAAAATAATTTACTTTATAAAAGATATATCGGCAAAGAAAATTAAAGTCAATATTGAGAATAAGCCGGATTATGATCATATAAACAGAACGGATTACGTCCATCTTTTCTATATTGAGACGAATGGGAGAGAGATCTGGTTTACTCTTGTACGGGGTGGCTAGGTTATAATTATATGGAAACAATCCAAATTATGATCCCGATATTTATTCAATAGGGATCAGATTACGTGTATATATGGTAAGGTCAAATTACCCCCACCCTTTTTATAATTTTTTGCTGTCTCTTTGAATATCTAATCTATTGATAAAAGGTCAATTAAGCAGTAATCAAATTTCGAAAATAACCTTTATTGAAAAGATATCCCTGCTCATTACAGTATCAAAGGCCTTTTTGCCCTCTTCAAGTTTAAACCTGTGTGTTATCAAACTTTCAATGTTAAGCTTGTTATCCATGAATTTTAGCACCGTGCTCCAATCATCCATGCCCTGCGAAACTATATCCGAATTCCAGGTGCCGAAGATTTGTATCTCGCGGCGAAGCACCCTGCTCATATCCTCAGGAGTGAGTTTTAATTCTCTAGACAGATTCCCTATAAAGGCAACCCTGCCGAAGTTAGAAACAGAGAGGAGCGCCTGCCGGTAGGTAACGGGGAGACCGCATGCCTCAACGGCATAGTTAGCTCCTTCCCCGCCCGTTATTGATTCTAAATAATCGACCGGATCTTCTTTAGATGAGTTTACAGTGGTTAGCCCGATTCTTCTGGCAACCTCGAGTTTTTGGTCGTCAATATCGACAACCACCACTCTGCCACAACCGAGGATCTTCAGCCACTGGGCAGCTAGGTTCCCGATAGTACCTGCACCGTAGACCACGGCTGTTTCTCCTCCTTTAATGCCTAATTTGCGAATGCCTTTCAGGGCCACAGCGGCCGGTTCTGTGAGTGCTGCATGATCGAGTCTGACGTTATCCGGTACTGGAAAAATGTTCATTTCAGGAATATACAAAAACTCTGCAAATGCTCCGTCTCTCCTTGAACCTATATAGTCGTAGTTTTTACACTGGGCATAGTTTCCAGTCCTGCAGGCCCTGCATTTCATACAGGGAATAAGTGGAAAGGCTGTAACCCTGTCTCCTTTTTTATACTTTGCACCCTTAAAAGCTTCTTCTATTACTCCGGAAAACTCATGACCCATGATGAGAGGGTAATAGTACGCCTTTTTGTTGAAGGCTCTTCCGATGTCCGATCCGCATATTCCTGCATACTTAACACGAACCAGGTAATGGTTGAAAGTGTCATCTTTTGGCCTTTCCGGAATGGGAACCTTTTTGTAGGTCAGGGTGGAGTTGCTTTCAAGAACAAGGGCGTTCATAGTTCTTTTCCCAGTAGTTTTCATAGACGTCCTTTCCAATCTACTCTGTTTTATGCAGAAAGATTTATATCTTCAGTTTATAGAGTTTTCAGAGTTGACAGTTTATTTATCAATTTAGCTTTTCTAATTCATGTATCGGTTTTGGGCACCCAAAACTGCCCCCAGAACCTTCCGTCAAATTGAAAAAATTGAAAATCCTCAAACTGCAGTTTATTTTTTATATTTATTTTTGTCTTTCAGCATCGAATTTTACAACTGTTTTAATTGCAATCTCTTAATCGAGCTAATGCTTTAAAATGTTATATAAAGTTTAAATATCATTTGTAAATCTCTTTTTATATTTTTAATTATAGTAATTTTGCAGATATAATAACAGGGGTAATTGCAGCAAATATGTCTGACAATAGATTTATCCAATATTATGTGCGATTTACCGTTTGCTGATTTAGAATTTATTGTAAAGATAGAAAAAATGACTTGCTTCCAGGATTAGCAAAAATGCTGCGTGTTATATCGACGCTGTTTTGAAGTATTACGTGAAAATTTAGAAAGTAACCGTTTTTCATATTATTATGTCAATTGGCAGGGCCGGAGGTGGGGGAGGAAATCTAAAATTCCCTGTAAAATTAAAAACTGAAAATGTTTGGGTTCCGGCCTCTTTTGATGTATATTCGTTTCTGCCTTTTTCTTAATTCTTGGCCGGCATGCTTAATTTTTCACTGTTGTTGAATAGTAACAGTTTAACTCCACTCTTAGATTTTAGATGATAAATTAAAATTAAAGAACGATCTGCATCTGTGAGGTTAAACAAAATTAGTAAAAATGAAAGGGATCTTTTATAAAAATGTGCAGTTGAACATGTCCTTTATATGGGGGCTTATTTACTTGACATATGGTCAAATTAGGTATTCATTGTCATATATAATGCTGATATTGGAGTTTGTGGATGAAGGCTGCAGTCTTTGAAGGTATAGATAGAATGGTGGTAAAGGATGTCCCCGAACCTGAATGCGGTGACAATGAGGCAATATTAAAGGTTGAAGCCTGTGCTGTATGCGGTTCTGATATAAGAATTTTCCACTACGGCAACGAGAGGGTAACTCCTCCGGCGGTTATCGGACATGAAGTTTCCGGTGTTGTAGTTGAAACCGGTAAAAATGTTACAAGGGTTAAGGTCGGTGATAGGGTTGCTCTCGGAGCAGATGTGCCGTGCGGCAAGTGCTACTGGTGTCAGAATGGAATGGGAACAAATTGCAGGTTGAATTACGCAATAGGATACCAGTTTCCGGGGGGATACCAGCAGTATATGCTGTTGAACCAGACAACTCTCGATTATGGTCCCGTTACGAAAATTCCTGATGATATGAGCTTCGAAGAAGCCGCCCTCGGGGAGCCGCTGGCATGCGCTATTCACGGACTCGAGCTGGCACAGTTCGGGCTTGGAAAAAGCATCTGTATAATAGGGCTCGGCCCTGTTGGTGTTATGATGCTTGAACTTACAAGAGTTTTCGGTGCTTCAAAGGTTTTTGCCGCACAGAGGTCACGAAAAAGGCTGGAAATGGCAAAATCGTTCCTCCCTGAGGCCAGATTTATCTCGACCGAGGATGAAGACATTGTTGAAACAGTGATGAGGGAAACAGAGGGGGAGGGCGTTGATCTTGCCGTGGCTGCTGCGGGTACGACAAAAGCCCAGGAAGATGCAATAAAGATTGTAAGGCATCGGGGATTTGTTAACCTTTTCGGTGGATTAAAAAATCAGCCTGAATTGACGATTGATTCTAATATAATACATTACAGGGAATGTTTTGTTATGGGGAGCCATGGCTCCCTGCCCAGGGATCATGAGAAAGCTATAACTCTAATTCACCAGCAGAGAGTTCATGCAAAGAGGTATATCTCAAAAATATTCCCGTTGGAAGATATAAATGAAGCTTTCAGGTATCATGAATCAAGGGAAGGATTAAAGGTTATAGTAAAACCGAACATCTAGAGGAGATAGATAGTTGAAATACAAAATATCCCCTTCGCTAATGTGTATGGACCTTCTCAATGTAAGGCCGTATCTTGACCTGTTTAAAGAAATGTCAATAGATCTTCTGCATATTGATATTATGGATGGGCACTTTGTCCCAAACTTTACCCTTGGAATTGATTTTTGCAGGGCCGTTTACGAGTATGCTGAAATACCCCTCGATATACATCTGATGATTGACAATCCGCAGAATTTTATAGATAAATTTTTGGAGTTTAAAGGATCAATTTTATCGATTCACCCTGAAGTATTGTTTCATGCACTCCCTCTAATAAAGGAAATTGTATCAAATGGATTGAGAGCTGGGATTTCAATATCTCCCGGGGTTTTGCCTGAGTCTATAAATTACCTGCTACCATACGTCGATCAGGTCAACGTTATGACTGTTGTGCCAGGTTTTGCTGGCCAAAAATTGATACCAGAAATGCTTTCTAAAATCAAAGCTGTGTCGAACGCAGCCAGAGGAATGGGTTTAAATATCGACATAGAGGTGGATGGAAATGTAAGCTGGGAAAACATTCCTGAAATGGCAGCGGTCGGGGCAAATGTTTTCGTTGCCGGAACATCTTCAATATTTCAGCCTCAAACCGACATCAGAGATAATATTACAAGATTCAGATCTATCCTTAAAAATTTGAATAATAAGAGTTCATAGTGTAAAGCTTGAATAGAATCCGATTATTATTCGGGTTCAATGGCCTAAAGTAATATAACTTTCCTATAGATATTACAGTAATATGGTTTTCAATATGTTTTTGAGGTACTGTTAAATCTGCTTCTTCAAGATGAAGCTTTTATTGGATTATAAACCCCCGCCTTTTATTTTAATATTGATGGATTTGGAAACTTTTAACCTTTAAAGAGTTAAAATCAATAGAACTGTTGTCAACTGTTCGAAAAATCTCTTTATTTGGTTTTTACTCTTCAGGAAAAGACATTGAGCTTACAAATACATCCTGAAAATCAGTTCGAACGGCAAGTTCAATGTACTCTGTATTTTCAGAGATTTCACATGCCTCTTTTCTCAGATCTTTTGATAGGAGCACCATTTTTGCTCCAAAGCCGGCAGCGTTCCCCACAAACCTGATCCTGTCTTTTGGCACATTGGGCAGAAGTCCTATTCTCTTTGCCTGATCTCTTCTTATGTAATTCCCGAAAGCTCCGGCGAGTAATATTTCCTGAATGTCTTCGTCTTTAATGCCCAGGGTTCTCTTCAATATTTCGTATCCCGCCAGTATTGCTCCTTTTGCGAGCTGGGTTTCTCTTACATCTTTTTGAGTTAACAGTATAGGTTCTCCAGTTTTGGATTCGTCCTCGTACGCAAGGATGAAAGATGGGCCGTATTTTTCATGTATGATAACCCTTTCTTTGACAAAATCTGGCATTGTATCCGGAAGTTCATCAGGTTTAAGCATTCTGCCTGATGGTAAAATCACCCCCAACTTTAATAGTTCTGCTATACTGTCTATAAGTCCGGTTCCGCATATTCCTACCGCTTTTGCATTTCCTATTGTGTTTATCTTTACACCATCTTCGTTTATAACCACCTTTTCTATTGCACCGTCACTTGCCCTCATTCCGAAGGTTATTCTTGCCCCTTCAAATGCCGGTCCAGCCGCAGTTGAGCAGGATACAAGCCTGTCCTTGTTCCCCATAACAAGTTCGCCGTTTGTCCCTATGTCTATAGCGAATTTGATCTCCTCACTTTTATGCATCTCGGTTGCAAGTATTACCGCAACTGTATCTCCTCCCACAAACCCTGCAATGTTGGGCATTGCATAAACTTTGCCGTATCTATTTATATGTATTCCGAGGTTCTCTGCCCTTGTGTCGATGCTCGACCTTAAAACTGTTACATATGGGTGCTGGGCAAGGTATTTGGGGTTTATCTTTAAAAACAGATGGTTCATTGTTGAATTGCCGGTTGTTGTTATCTCGTATATAAACTTTTTCTCAATTCCGGCCTGATCGCAGAGATCGTCTATAATCTCATTAAGACATGTTATGATTCTTTCATTCAGAGCATCAAGGCCATCTTTGGTCGTGTTTGAGTAGTGGATTCTGGAAATAACATCGTCGCCAAATCCTGTCTGAGGATTTGTTCTGGCCGAAACGGCAAGCTGTTCGCCGGTGTTGAGGTCCATAAGATAACCAACAACAGTTGTTGTACCAATATCAACAGCCACACCGTAATTTTTATCTGTTTTATCCCCAGTTTCTATTCCAATTATTTCGTTTTCATTTAAAACAACTGTAGCGCCAAACTTCCCCTTTCTTAACTTGTCGGGAAGTCTTCTCAACACATCAACCTCTACTCTTGGCTTCTGGGCAATATTCTTTAGCGCGTCCCATATTCTGTCCAGGTCTGATCTCTGGTCTTCAAGGGTAGGTTCATCAACTTTAAGGAAAATTTTCCTTACATTTGGTGCGAGCTTTAGCTCTTTCTCCACCCCTTCGGTTAAAATTTTCTGCTCGAAAAGCCTGCTTGAAATTGGAATTTCAACAACCATATTGCTCTTTATCTTTGTTCGGCAGGCCAGAACTTTTCCATTTTTAATCTCCTCTTCCGATAAGAACCTCTCGGATCCCTTCTGCTCGAAGGAGCCCTTCATAACCTGAACCTTGCATGTACCGCAAACACCCATGCCACCGCATACTGCTTTGATAATTATTCCTGCCTGCTGGGAGGCCTCAAGGATTGTAGTATCGGGCAGTACGTATACCGTT
>JALXDB010000430.1 GCA_026990615.1 Spirochaetota bacterium | reverse complement strand
GTATACATGGATAAAAAGATAGAGGAATATATAGTAAATATAGTTTCAGCTACAAGAAGCCCTGATTCCTACAACCTGCCCGAGATAAGAGACCTTGTATCGTTTGGAGCAAGCCCGCGGGCCAGCCTTGCATTGAAAATAGCTTCAAAGTCACTTGCAATGATCAATCACCGGGATTATGTTATACCTGATGATGTTCAGGAACTGGCATTTGATATTTTAAGGCACAGAATCATTCTCAGCTACGAAGCACAGGCTGAAGAAATTGATCCTGACTTAATTATTGAAAAGGTGCTTGATAGAGTTGAAGTACCATGAATAAACCTCCTGTTATTCCTAAAAAAATAAAAGAAATCGAAATCAGAACCAGAATACTAGTCGAAGAAATGATTTCAGGCATATACCATTCTGCATTCAAGGGCAGGGGTATTGAATTCAGCGATGTTAGAGAATACAGCTACGGTGATGATATACGCAGTATCGACTGGAACGTAACGGCCAGATTGAATAAGCCATATATCAAAACCTTCAAAGAGGAAAGGGAGCTCAGTATAATCATCGCTGTTGATGCCAGTTACTCGACCGTGTTTGGAACCGGAAGGACCATGAGAGAGTTAATGACAGAAGTGGCGGCACTTTTCTGTTTCTCGGCAATAAAAAATAACGATAGAGTGGGAGAGGTTATATTTTCGGACAGAATTGAACGTTACCTGCCACCGAAATCCGGCAATGTTAATGTATTAAAGATAATGAAAGATATACTATCCTATGAAAACAGAGGCGGATTAACCAGTATTAAAAATGCCATGAGTTTTATCAATAGATTAAAGATAAAAAAAAGTGTGGTAATATTTATGTCCGATTTTCTTGATTCGGGATATGAAAAAGAGCTGAAGATAATTTCAAGAAAGCACGATTTTATACCCATAGTTTTCTCCGACCCATTCTATGAGTATATGCAGAACCAGGACGCTCCAATAATAATTAACGATATAGAAACAAAAACCCCGGTAATACTAAACAGTTCTATTGTTGATAATTTAAAAAGATCTTATTTAGAAAGGTTTCAGATTTTCTCGGAGCTTGGTATTAATTACATTTCATTAACAACCAGGCAATCCCCTTTATTGAACATCATTAAATTCTTTCAAAAGAGGAGCAAACTTTACTGATAAGAAAGAAATGAAAAAAGAGCACGTAATTACTTATATAATTCTCGCAATTATTATCTATTTTTTAGCCCCAGTTGAAAAGGCTTTGCCAGACCGCAGAGGCTCAAATGATATCTCGGTAAGTGTAAAGCTGTTAACAAGTATCCCGATTGAAATTTCTGACCCAATTGATATAATGCTCACGGTAAAATATCCTGCCGGTTCAACAATGGAATATCCAAAGAATCCTGATAACTTTTTACCATTTACACTGACTTCAATAAAAGAAAAATTGAAAAAGAAAAAAGACACAGTAACAGCATTGGTACTTTACACTGTGAAAATCTACAACACCGGTGATCCTACCTTTCCTTCACTAAAGATTACTGTTGACGACAAAACCTTTACCACATCACCCCTGAACCTTCATATAGGCTCTTCTATTAAAAACAGGGGAAAAACCATCAATGAAATAAACGATATTTATGGCCCAATTGGATACTACCCGGTAATCATCATCACCGTTGTAATACTCTGTATGTTAATTTTAATTTTTCTCTTTGTACTTCTTAGAAGAATTATTTCAGGCAGGAAGGTCAATCTGCATTCAAAAATAGAGTTGAATAGTACGATAGATCCCATCCTATTAATCGAAATGAAACTTATGGAACTTAAAAATTCCGGTGAAGAGATAAAATCCAGGTACTACATGCTATCTGTGGCGGTAAAAGATATACTCGGCCTACTTTCCGGGAAAAATCTCAAGACACTGACTACCAGCAAAATATCAAGGATCTTCAAAAATACAAATGGGAGAGAGGAAAATTATTTTATCAACCTCTTAAAATATATTGACGAAGTTAAGTACACACCAAAAGTTCAGAACACAGATTTTAAAAAAACAGCCAGTAAAAATTTAAGCCGGATAGTAGAAGAACTTACGGAAAAAATCCCAGCTCTACTCTTAATTAAATCGATCAATCCAAGAATACCGGGAAAAATATGAGTTTTAAAAATAGCCTAATTCTTTTATTATTTATTTTACTACCAGTACTGGTTTATTTTTACATAAATAAGATAAAAAAAACCGGTATTACGACTCCTCTGCATCCCAGAATCGTAGAAACGGGCAACTCGATAAAAGATTTAATATATTTTTACCTGAAAAAAGGCCTGATAATAGCTGCCCTAATTTTATTTATCTTAGCATTGGCAAGGCCCCAGGCAGGATTTACATACAAAAACATAAAGTACAGGGGCATAGATATTATTCTTGCAATTGATACCTCTTCAAGCATGAAAGCAGAGGATTTTAAGCCCAATAGACTTGAAGCGGCCAAGGATGTTGCTTTAAAGTTTGTTAACAACAGACCGCACGACAGGATAGGGCTTGTAATATTCAGCAAAGATGCCCTCACTCTCTGCCCATTAACACTTGACCATAGAGTTTTAAAGAATTTTATAAAAAACATAAAAATTGGATTGATCGAGGACGGAACTGCAATAGGAATGGCTATATCAGAAGGATCGCTGAGATTGTCAAAGGTAAAAGGAGAAAGCAGAGTTATAATTCTGCTCACCGATGGTGTAAACAACAGTGGAATTGTCGATCCAATCACAGCGGCTAAAGCCGCATCCGTAATAAATGTCAAGATATATACCATAGGAGTGGGCAGCATGGGAAAAGTTCCGTACCCGATAATTGATCCTATTTTTGGGAAAAAATATATAACTGTCGATGTCTCTCTCGATGAAGATATTCTAAAAAGGATTGCAGCAATTACGAAAGGAAGTTACTACAGGGCAACAAACAGCAAAAGTCTGGAAAAGGTGTACAGCGAAATAGACAAACTTGAGAAAAGAGATATTGAAATTAAGAGCTTTACTGGTAAAAGGGACATCTATCAATACTTTTTGATAATCGGTTTATTCCTTATGATAATGCACCTACTTGTGAATGAAAGAGGCATTTATGAGGTTTAAATATCCCCTTATTTTAATCACTTTAATCTTTCCGATATTCTACTTTGCAATAAATGCTATAAAAATTAGAAAACATTCAGAGATAATCGGTTCGATAGAGAGGTTCCAGTACAGTGACCTTAAACGCCAGGCTGTAATCAATAAACTTCTGTTAACACTTTCCATAATTTTTACTATTCTGGCTCTTTCCGGTCCCCAGACAGGCAGAAGGCTAAAAATAACAGAAAAATATGTGAAGGATATCTACCTTGCATTGGACTTATCAGCAAGCATGAAAGCAGACGATGCGGATGGTTCGAGAATCTTACGGGCAAAGCTTGACTCTTTATCCATAGTAAACTCATTAAAAGGCGAGAGGGTGGGATTAATTATATTTTCCAGTAATGCATATCTGTACACTCCGGCAACAGATGATTATGATATCGTAATCCGTGCTCTTCAATCAATATCCGAAAAAACTACCGTCGATGAGTACACAAACCTTACT
>JALXDB010000429.1 GCA_026990615.1 Spirochaetota bacterium | reverse complement strand
ATTATATGATATCATATTTTTTAAAATGTTTTTTTAGATTTATAAATTTATTATAATTTATATTATAAAAGTCGTTACTTTTTTTGTAGGTTATTTTTTTTCTTATTATGATAAAATTATAATAAGAATTTGAGGAGATCGATATGGATATTCTGGTACTTAACAGCGGCAGTTCATCTCTAAAATATCTTCTTTATAACTGGGATAGAAAGAGGAGTACAGCAAAAGGTATTGTAGAAAGGATTGGTCTCGAGGGTTCCGCAATCATCCACGAAGTAATTGGCAGGGAGACAATAACAATTAAACAAAACTGTCCAACCCATAAAGAGGCTCTGAATCTAATAGTTTCTGCATTAACAGACAGCAAACACGGTGTAATAAAGGATTTCAATCAAATAAAGGCAGTGGGTCACAGAGTTGTCCATGGAGGCGAAAAATTTAACAAATCGGTAATCATAGATAGCGAGGCTTTAAAAACTTTTAAAGAGCTTTCAAACCTTGCCCCCCTGCATAATCCTCCGAATATTATGGGGATCGAGGCAGCCATGAAACTGCTTCCCAACATACCCCATGTTGCTATAATGGATACTGCATGGCACCAGACGATACCTGATCATGCTTATATATACGCACTGCCCTATGAATGGTATACAGACTATTCAATTAGAAGGTACGGTTTTCACGGGACGTCCCTTCTATACGTTGCCAAAAGAGCTGCTGTGTTGCTCGGCAAGGATCCATTCCAAACAAATCTTGTACTCGCACACATAGGGAATGGTGTAAGTTTTAATGCAGTTAAGATGGGTCTGTCATACGATACAAGTATGGGTTTTACCCCTCTTGAGGGAGCGGTAATGGGGACAAGAGCCGGTGATCATGATGCCGCAATAGATCTCTATATGATGGAAAAATTGAATATCTCTCCTTCAGATATGTCAAATATATTAAACAAGAAAAGTGGAATACTGGGCATAACAGGAAAATACTACGACAGAAGGGACGTATTGAAAGCCGCTGAACAGGGAGATAAAAGGGCAAAACTTGCCATTGAAATTGAAGGATACCGGGGGAAAAAGTACATAGGAGCATATGCTGCTGCTTTAGGTAAACTGGATGCTGTTGTATTTACAGCCGGAGTTGGAGAGATGAACCCGGTAATAAGGGAGAAAATGCTGTCAGATCTTGAAATGTTCGGAATCAAACTCGATGGGAAGAAAAACCAGATATCGAAAACCAGAAATGCGGAAACCCTCATCTCAGCAGATGACTCAGATGTAAAAATATTTGTCATCCCGACGGATGAAGAACTTGTGATGGTCGAGGATACGGTAGCCTTGATGGAGGGCAGATACGATATTCATACCAGGTTCAAATATTCATTTCAGGACCCCGGGTATGTAAACATTTTAAGGGAGGAAAACTTTAAAAAGGATATTGAGAATAATCCAGAACTGGTAGAAATAAGAGCAAAGGCTCCGAGATAGTTAGAACTTTTTTAGAGTATCTTCAACACTCTGTATTTCCAGTTTTTTAATCTCTTTGTCGTAATAATCGGCATAGGCATTGTATCTGGTTTCATCCTTAAAGCTTACCTCAACATTATTGGAATACGAGTATAATGGGTGTAGAAATACCAGATACCTTTCGCCAACCTTTTTATAATAGGGCAGAGCTGCATTGTCATTTTCTCCATACTTTTCGGTGAGCTTTTTAATAATAGATGTATAAAGATTTTCAAGCACTCTCCGGGACTGATTCTCATTTAAAGCATAGATAACACTGAAATATATAAGTTCATCATTCTCATTGAAGAACATGTAGATCTTTTCAGTGTAAAAATCGAGCTTTTTCTCTATTTTCAAAAGTTTTTTTCCATACGGTGAGTTTATATCCTCTTCCTTAAAATTATATCCATCTTTTTCAGCACCTGATTTTAATTTCTTATAGCTCTTGTCAAAGCTTATAAAAGAATATGAAGGCCCCTGCTGGGCAGTCAGAATAAAAGGAGTTAGAAGGTAAAAAAGAACAACTGTACTTAACCCCCTCATAACCATCCGTAGAAATGAAAAACTTTTTCTCTTATTCATAAAATTCATAAAAGGCCCTTTCTTCTTTAAACCATTCCTAATGATATATATCGGTATTCTACAACGCTCAACTTAATCAATATATTCTGGTTTATCTTAATCAAAATCATCAGGTGGGCTAACATCGTTAATTTGCCGTTTATTCATTTTGGAAGAATTACATATGTAATCTTCCCGGTATCCATTCGGTTGCCCTTCACAGGTTCAAAAACTATCCTTCGGACAGATTCTACCACTTCCGCATCTATTTCAGAATAACCAGAAGATTTTATCACTCTCAGATCAACCACCTTTCCACCCGGATCCACCTTAAAAATAACAGTTGTACTGAGTTTTAACCCCTCCCTCTTTACCCATTCCGGGACTTTTGGCTTTGGACCAAAAGAAATGACCTTTCTCGTACCCCTTGTATTTTCCCATTCGATATAGGGTCCCCCACCTTCAATCTCCGGCTTTTCCATACCTGTACCGGCTGCTGCTTCCGCTTCAGAAGTAGATCTTTTGCCTTTTACACCTGCCTCACCTCTGCCTACTTCTTCAAGGTTAAAAGCCATGGGCTGTTCCTCTATCTCAACACCCGGTTTAAACGGTAGGGCACTACTCTTAGTCTCACTAACTCCTCCTTCCACACCAGCTGGAATTTCAGGAATCTTCGATTCTTCACCGGGAACGGACTTTATTTCTCCCCTGTTCAGGTTAGAAACCAATTCACCTCTTTCTCCCGAAAGATTTTCAGCTTCTATAGGGCCCGGTGCTTTTTTTAAATCGGTTAAAGGAGGAGCTGATTCTTTTTCAACTTTTATATTCGAACCGATCGATCCTAAGCTTTTCTGTAAATTCTTAATCCCAGCATTCTTTTGCGAGATTTTTGCACTTTTTAATTTGCTGTTCGGCCCGCGACTTTCAACTCTTCTGTTCTCGATCGGCTTTTCCGATTTAACCGATTTACCCGGCAGAGATACAGTAATAAAAAGAGGTTTATTCTCGGGCAAAGGGCTTTCAATTTTCAGACTTACCACAAATTGGAAGATCACAAACAGTATAAGGTGAAATATCACCGAAATAATCAATCCCATTAAAAACCTGTTATTTCTGATAAAAGAATCAGAGGTCATCTCTTCTTATTTTTAACCTCTCTTGTTCTCAGGTTTACAGCTTTAAAATCATTTTTTCTCAATATATCGAGAACATTTATCATAAGGCTGTATGGGACTCTCTCATCACCTTCAACAACAATGGACTTTATCTTTTCTTTCTGAACCTGGCTCATCTCTGAAAGCCTTTTATCCAGCCCGGTTAACGTAAGCTTTTCCTTATTCAGGTATATTTCATCTTTTGAAACAATTGTAATTACAATTCTGCTCATAACAACGGGTTCCGAAGTTGTTGAAGAAGGAAGTTTGAGGTTGATTCCCGGTGTCATAATAAAGGTCGTAGAAATCATAAAAAAAGCAATCAACTGGAAAACAACATCTATCAGAGGCACCAGTTCAACATTTGTCCTTATTGTCAACTTTCTTCTGAATTTCATTCTATCTTACCACCTGTAAGTAAAATTACAAGTTCATTAACCCTATTTTCAAGTCTTGTAATAGTATGGTTAACCTTGCTTACAAGATAATTATAAAAAATGATAGCAGGTATTGCTACGATTAACCCCGCGGCTGTTGTTAAGAGAGCTTCTGAAATACCTTTGGCCAGCAGTGTTGGATCCCCGACAGATCCGAATTTACCCAAAACTCCAAATGCTGATATATTTCCGGTGACAGTTCCTAGCAATCCTAAAAGTGGTGCAATATGAGTTATAGTACCGAGTGTGGGTAGATTTTTTTCGAGCTTCGGTATCTCAAGATTGGCTGCATCCATAATTACTTCCCTGATAACTGCACTGGAATACTGCCTGTGTTCAATCCCCACCTTTATCAGGTTTGATATAGGCGAAGGGTTATTTTCACAGATTGCAATAGCCTCGTCAAAATGCCCCTTTGCCAGGGTTGATTTCAATCGATTTATAATCTTTTCTTCATCAACCTGTATTTTTCTAAAATAAAGCAGTCTCTCAATTATCACGGCGGCTGCAATAACAGACAGAAACAGGATTATCCACATTATAATTCCGCCCCTCTGCATAATTTCCAGCATCTTTACACTCCTTGTTTATTAAAATAGAATGCTTGTTTTTAACATTATATAAAAACCCCTGTCAAGGTATGGATACAGAAAATACCTCCTGTTATCCTTCAATAAGATTGCTATATCATTAACATCCAGTGAAAACTTCATGTACTCCTTCGGACTGTAGAATATACTTAAATTTAACTCAGGCATATCTGCTGTACCGATGTTGTAAAAAGAATAAACAAGCTCAGCATTCCCACCGAGTTTCCCATCGGTTGATAGTCCTTCAAAAGAGGCATTACCATAGAACTTCGCCTCGTTGTTTGACAGATCACCCATCTTTGCCTTTATACCAAACCTTGCAGAATAAATATCACTTATAACCCACCTTGCCCCAATATTTGCAGCCAGCGTATTACCGCTGTACAGATAGTAATTGAAAAGCCCGTCACTATTAACATCTTTTGACCCATTTACCCTGTCCTTAAAATTTTTATATTCCAACGCTGAAGTTATAATCCAGTTGGGAATTGATGTCCACTGTCCTCCTAAACTCACAGACCAGTTCTTTTCTATCCCAACACCGTTTTGCGGAACATCGATAAAAGGGTACTCTTTAAAAGTATTGTACAGGGCGTTCTGTTTGATGTTATATCCTGCCATGACATGCAGTGTAAAATAATCTGTAATATCAGAGTTTATCTTTAAATAGAATGGCAAAAAAGCATTATGCTCGTTATTCCAGACTCCCCGGGTATTAAACTGTATGGTTGTGTTCTTAAATATCTCGTAATCTACATTTATCCCGAGTCCAAAGTATCCGGATTCGTAACTGCTTATATCGGGACTGGTGAAATACTCCAAATATGTAAAAGCCGTTACACTTCCCCTATTAAAATTGTACTTTACCCTGACCTCCGGCTTTACACTATACTCAACCACACCACCGTACGGTGAACTACCTCCAGTTAAATTTTGATTTGCTACATTGGTATTTAATCCACCCGATATGGAAAAATCCCTTGGAGTTTTATACTTTGCCTCCATATTTAAATTAACAAACCTGTTTATCTTAGAATAGTAATCGGTATTCCCCTGCAGACCAAATTCGGTTTCATCAAAACTCGATTCTACATTAAAATTGAGGTTGTTTAATCTATACGAGAGGTATGCATACATCGAGTCTGACCTGCTCCCGTAACCCATGGATGAGGGTTTCCCTGAAAATTTATCAGCCGCTTCATGTTTATAATTCAATTTCCCTTCGGGGTTTCCACCAAAAGATGAAACCGATACATTGCTCAGAAAATTATTCAGAGTACCAAGTCCAAGGGTTACCTCGGTCTGTATTTTATTCCGGCTCACCGACTGTCCTTCAATACCACCAGGGACAGGTTCAATATCACCCAGGCTTTCTTTCAGATCGAGATCAAGATTTTCCGGTATGGGCAACTCAATTTCAGGAGGAGTAATCTCTTCTTCGGGTAGCGGCACCGTAATATTTTTGATACTTAAATCTTCAACTTCAAGTAATAAAGGGGGAAGGGTTATCTCCGGTTCGGTTGGTTTTATATTAGTATCCTCACCCTCTAAAAATAGAGGGACAAAAAGAAGAACAACAAATACTATAATAGCTCCTGATATCAACCTGCCCATTGTTTATTCCTTTTTAAGTCTTTCTTTTTTTAGTAGATCCTTAGCCATTTTTGTCCATTTTGATCCCGGAATGCTCTCCTCCATTTTTTTGACAATTGCCTTCATTTCCTTAATTCTATTCGCCCTCTTCATCATAAGAGCCGACAGGTAAAGGGATTTTCCAAATTTATTTTTATCATTCTTGAAACCGGCAGCCGCCTTAAAAAAACTCTTAGCGGCTAACAGGTAATCTCCCCTCATTTCGTAGTATTTTCCAAATAAAAACATTGCTTCGGCTATCTGTTTTTTAGTTCCATATTCTGCCACTCTGTTCAAATACTGGTATGCGAGTTCTAATTTTTTGTTTGAATTGATGTAGTGTTCCGAAAGCTCCAGCATTGCCATTCTACCGCGATTCGATTTTTCTCCATCAATACTAATTATAGCAGTCAACTCTGCTTCTTTTTTCGTTAGCCCGAACAGTATATATCTAACCTTTTCTCTTTTGATAGCCACGTCTCTTTTTTTAGCGAAATCCGGATATTCATCGATTAATTTGCCGTAGTACAACAGCGATTTATTATATTCCCCATTCTCTGCATAATAGTCTGCAATCTTCAGCAGAGCGTCAGGTCTGTAACTGCTTCCGGGATATTTTTTTATAATTTTTTCCCAAAGTATAACAGCCCCTTTCCCGTCTCCAAGTTTTAACCTGCTCATTCCATACCAGAACAGTGCTGCATCAACCATATTTCCTTTTTTAATCTTCTCAATATAGAGCCGGAAAGCCTCTGAAGCCATTGAGTACATACCGCTGTTATAGAGTATTTCTCCCCTTCTGTAAAGAGCTTCATCTACAAGGGGGCTGTCGGGAGCCTTTTCATAAAGCAACAAAAGATTATATGCTGCATCTTTAACCTTTCCCTGGTCTACAAGAATATTTGAATATTCAAAAACAGCATCGTCCCAGTAAGTAGCCCCCTCGTATTGCTCGATGATTTCCCTGTATATGCCGGCGGCCTTTTCATACTCTCCTGCATTCTGATATGACTTTGCTGCAAGGTATATATCCTTTACCTTTTCATCTCCTTCTGATATTTTAGAGGCCAACAAAAACTCACCTGCAGCTTTCAAATAACTGCTCATCTGGTAATAACACCATCCACTCATCAGCGTTGACCTTGCATAGAGTCTCCTATTGCTATCATTTACAGATTTAAAACTCTTTATTGCCATATTAAAGTTTCCAAGCTTATAGTAGGCCCAACCAAGATAATACAGGGTATAAGGGTATATCTCATCAAGTCCAGCATTTTTCAGACTGTTATAATCAATGTCTCCAAGAATGGATACAGCTTTCTGGTAGTTCCCGGTAACCACAAGCGAAAGGCCGTAAAGATATTTGAGAAGTTGCAAATTTTTTGGTGCTTTTACGATATCTTCATTAAAAATTTTGTCCCCTACTCTTAAAACACTATCAAAATCTCTTTTTTGAAATAAAATTTTGATTTTATCTAAAACCAGATTTTCTTCATTTCCCTCTATATTGAGAATTCTATCAATGGCATCAAGGGCCTCATCATACCTTCCAAGTTTCTTATAGGAAAAGGCCTCTATCCTCAATCCCTGGACAGCCAAATCTTTACTATAACTGTTTTTTAATCCTTTTATAAGCTCTCTCGAGTATTTAACAGCTTCACCATAATTGCCCAGCTTATATTCGAGAAATGCCATAACAAGATAAACATTAAACTTGTAGCTGCTATTCGGATAGTTTATTAAAAAATCTCTGTACACAGAGAGAGCAGACTTGTAATCCATGCTCTTCAAATAAAGATTGCCAAGATATAAAGTCAGATACTCTTTTATGTTTTCTGATTTATAACGCGATATATTAGGTTTAACCAGCTCAATAGCTTTTTTTACTTCGCCTTTATCCATTAATAATCTGGATAGATATATCAGGGAAATACCGGAAAAATCCGATTGCTCTCCGTATTTAAAAACTTTTAAAAACATATACTCGGCAAACTTATAATTTCCAGACCTGTAGTTTTCAACCCCCACTTTTAACCATATTTTAACAAGCAGATCTTTTGATCCTTTAAACCTATCCTCGGTTTTTATTAATAAATCATCTATGCTATTAGAATCTCCCCTGGACTGATAGTAGGAAAAAAGTCTTACAAATGAAGCAGATGATATTTTCTCCTCAGAGTTTAGCAGTTTTTCATATAATTTTACAGCATCGGGCTTTCTTCCCAGATTCCACAGTGCCTCCGCCTTATAAAAATCTATGTAATTTCTGTATTTGTCCGGCAAAACCGACATATCAATATTTCTTAAAAACTCCAACAACCTTTTATAAGAACCGCTCTTGAGAAGCACATATGAATATATGGTATTTTCGTAAGGACCAAGATGTGCATAACCTTTTTTAGAGACCAGAACATCAAGCCGGTTTCTGGCAGTTTCAACATCACCAAGGGCAAGATTATCAAGTGCACTGTACAAAAGAGCCCTTGGGCTTAACTCGGGGATATATTCACCCATCAAAAACTTATCCAGATTTTCTTCTGATCTGGTATAATCTTTTAACAGGTAGTAAATTAAGCCTTTCCAGAAAGGAATATAGCGGTAGTACTTTGTAACCCTGTACTTCTTTTCGACAAGGTTAAATATTTTTAAGGATTCTTCTATCCTTCCAAGGTGATACAGGCACACAGCTTTTTTATAATAAGCGTCCGGTACAAGATCAGAAAGAGGAAACTGCTTGATAAAACGGCTGTAGCAATCTTTTGCCAGATTGTAATTTTTGCTGTAAAAATAGGATTCAGCGCGGTTGAATACGTCATTCTCATCCCTGTTAACTGCAAACAGCGAATTAACAACTATTATAAATATTATAATAAATAATTTGAATTTTAATTTAATTTTCATCATCTAAAATATTATATACCTTTTTGAACATTTAACAATTTTCTTTCACAAAAAAGCAGCAATATAGTTATCCCGGATCTTTTAATAATAAAAATAACATTTGTCAGCGGGATAATGAAGAAATGAAATAGTCTAAAAACTCTTTTGCGATTTTAGGAAGAGTTTTGCCTTTCTTTGTAACGAGATAATACTCTCTATGGGCGGAAAAATCTCTTATCTCAATCTTTTTTACATCGTCATCGCTGCACTCTTTTTGCAGAAGAATAGATGGTATAAAGGCGCATCCCATTCCAAGCTTTATCACATTTATCAGGGCTTCAGGTAGTCCAATTTCAGATATTACATTAAGGTCATCAATCTGTAGACCATATTCCCTGAAACGATCTTCCAGAAATTTCCTGACACCAGATTCTTTCTGATTTAAAATAAGGGGTATATTTTTTAATTCGCCGAGGGAGATAGTATCGGGAACAGGAAAGTCTTTGCTACATACAAGAACAAGTTCGTCCCCTGAAAAGCTCTTATACTGAAGGTCGCCATTTACAACTGCCCCCACAAAGCCAAGATCTATTATCTCATTTTCCACCATGTAGGATATTGTGCCGGTATCATTTATTTCGTATATAACGTAAACGTTGGGGTACATCTTCTTGAATTCGACAATTGCTCTGTAGAGAATCGATGAGGTGGGAATATGGCTTGAACCGATCTTCAGTACATCGCTATCTTTTAAATCAAGAATCCTCATCTCTCTCTGAAGATTCTCAACCATTGAAAGCATATTTTTGGCAAACCTGTAAAACAACTTTCCCTTTTTTGTCAATTCGGTTTTTTTATGTCTGCGTCTGAATAGAGTTGATCCGACCTCTCTTTCGAGTCTGGATATCTGCTGGGTTACTGCGGGTTGTGTTAAAGCCTCAAGTTCGGCAGCCTTGGAAAAACTTTTCAGATCAGCAATTAAAAGAAAGAGCTTCAACTGTTTTGTATTCATATCATTTATATTTATTCAACTACCGGATTAATTTAAACTCAATTAAATAGATTACTATATAGTTTAAACATAGGCAAGAATTGATTTAATCATATCATTGATTCTATCACTGTATATATCTTTTGAATTGAAAGTAGCGTAAGGCTGCATGTAATACACCTCCCTTTCCGATTTTATCCTGTTCTCCCCGCCTCCCGTAATATTCAGAGCTATATAATCATCCCTTTTCACCTTACCCGATTTCACAGCTTTAAAGAGGGAGGCTGTTGCAACCCCGGCAGCATAGCAGATATCAATCCCTTCTTTAATTTCAAAAATTTTCATTGCTTCTTCTGCCTCAGCATTGGTTACGGAATAGGTATACCCACCGGAAGCCTTCAAAACATCATATACGCCGCCAACAATAGAATAGGGTGGCTTCCTATTTGAAAGAACCTTTGCTTTAATAATATCTATCTTTTCTTTTGCATCTGATTCATCCATCGGAGGAATGTCACGCTCCCCCCTGTTCCATGCATCAACCATTGGTGTAAATGGGTAATTCTGCGAAAGATGCAGCTTCATAACCCCATCATGTATGAATCCACCGGTTTCTATTAACCTGAGGGATGCCTCCCATGCAGCTACTGCTCCCGTACCCGATCCTATTGCCTGAAAGTAATGATCCGGTATCCTGTTCATTGCAACTGCAGCACTTAACAGTGTTGTTGCCATTCCATCTCTTCTTGCAACATTTTTTGCACCACCTTCGGGAAAGAACCCGTCAAGCTCGACTATTCTATTCGACAGGTTTATAGCATCTGTATAATCGCTGTCACCACCAGCCACAATCAACTTAACAGAACTGCTAAAGGGTTTAATCCCCCAGATCTCTTTAACGCTGTGTTCCGGTACTACCAGAATTAAAGGAATGCTGTTCTCCGAACATATATTGGCAAAAGCACGGCCCGTATTTCCGGCTGAAGCAACAACTATTGTCTGATCGGAGTTTTCAGGAAGACGCCCAAGTACAGATGGTGCTTCGAGTTCTTTAAATGATGCTGTATACATCTTTGCATTCATTTCTGGCCAGTATCCATTGAATATTATGTAAAGATTTTTAAGTCCTATAAACTCGGCAAGCTTTTTGCTCTTATAGACAATCGGCTCTCCTGTTACATTGATTTCTCTGTTCACAGGGAGAAAATCCTTATATTTAAACATTCCTGGGGAATTTTCTTTAATTGTAAAACTATTACTTTTATAGATTGTCCTGAGCAGTGAAGGTTTATGATCAGAATCACAATCAAGTCTGTAATAGTCATCATCATATTCACGTCCACAATATAGACACTTCAATATATATCTGCTCATATCTCTACTCCTGATAAGATTTTATTCACATTTTTAATATTATTAAATGATCTGATAATTATTAACCTATAAATCAATTAAAACAATAAAATTGCCTTATAAAACTCGCTGATTTATAAATATTTATTAATTTTTATATATAAATAGAAGGCCAATCCAAAGGGCAATTTGATAGGAAAAAAATGCTCAAAGAATTTAATCTCCATCATTGATGGTCCTTCTTTTTTTTTCTTCTGTATAAGGGAATATTGATATTATTTGGGTTAAAATAAATATACTGCAAGATATCATCTTTATATTGTATTATTCGAATATTTCTAATTATAACAATATATGACATTTGGTTAATTAAACCTTGACAAGCTGAAAACACATAGGATAGAATATCCTCAAAATAATGAAGGAGGTGCTGTCAAGATGGGATTAGAAAGAAAGATAAAATACGGTATGGTAGGCGGGGGACCTGGATCATTTATAGGTGCTGTTCATAGGAAAGCAGCGGCACTCGACGGCTATACAGAATTGGTTGCCGGTGCATTTTCTTCATCACCTGAAAAATCAAAACAGATGGGAAAAGAGCTTCTGCTTGATCCATCCCGGGTTTACGGATCATATAAAGAAATGGCTGAGAAAGAGGCCAAACTTCCCGAGGGAGAAAGAATTGATTTTGTTTCCATCACAACCCCTAACAACACGCATTTCGAAATCGCAAAAACATTCATTGAAGCCGGAATAAATGTTGTTTGCGATAAGCCGATGACCACCACCCTCGAAG
>JALXDB010000428.1 GCA_026990615.1 Spirochaetota bacterium | reverse complement strand
CTATTTAAATAGAGAGCATACAAGATTCTGGTGGAAAAAGGAGCACTACATACCAAAAGTTGCTGATAGGGATACATATCAGGAGTGGATAAAGAAGGGACAGAAGGAAGTTATAGATCATGCAAAGGAAAGGTATTTTGAAATATTGGAAACCCATAAACTTGATAAGCCTCTCACAGATAGCCAGGAGGAGGATGTGGAGACAATTCTAAAAGAGGCCAGAGAGTACTACAGAAAAAAGGGTCTGATCACAGAGAAAGAGTGGGGAAATTACAAAAAAGATTTAACTTCGAAGAATTATCCTTATGAATAGGGAGGATTTATGGCTTTAAGAGGTTTTATGAGAAGAGTTCCAACTTATAAGATACTTGCTGAGGAGGATATTGTTAAAATACATCAGAGCACCCTGGATATTCTATGGGAAACGGGTGCTAAAATATATCATGATAAGGCTTTGAAAGTACTCGAAAAAGCAGGTTGTATTGTTGATTATGATGAGAATCTTGTAAAGTTTCCGCCTGCTCTTGTAGAAGATTCTTTGAGAAAGTGTCCGAGCTATTTCAGGGTTAAATCAAGAAATCCCAAACATGATCTTATAATAAGCCTGGATCATGTTGTGTTTTTTAATTTTCCCGGTAGGGATATAGTAGATCTTGATACATGGGCTTCAAGGACTCCAACACGTCAGGAACATATTGATCTTGTTAAAGTCTTAGATGCTCTGCCAACCGTTCATTTCTTTAACAACTACCCTTACTTTGGCTATGAGGGTATACCTGAGGTTATGAAAGAATTTGAAGGCGCTGTTATAAGGTTGACAGAGGCCTCTAAAATAACAATGGAAATAGCAAACAATGATCTGGATAAATTTACGTTTCAGATAGCACAGGCGATTGGTACTGAGATATTTGCCAACCCCAATACTTCTTCACCTCTGGTATGCTATACTGATCAGACGGAATCGTGTTTTTTGGCCGCCGAGTACAACTTTCCAAGTGTAATCTGGGATGGGGCTACTATGGCGAGCACAGCACCTGCCAGTATAGCTGGGGCTGTGGCTCTGGCCAACGCTGAAATTATCCCATATATAGTACTTCTTCAGGTGTTGAAACCAGGTTCAAGGGTGATGGTTGCCGATCTCGTTTTGCCACAGAATATGAAAACTGGTTCTCCTCTTTTTGGTGATGTGAGCATATCACTTCACCTTGCTGTTTTTAATCAGGTATGGCAGTGGTATGGAATCCCGACTGTTGCTTCCTCTTCAGGTGTTAGCAACTCTAAAAGAATAGGTTTTCAATTGGCGTATGAGAAGGTGATTCCAAGCCTTATAAGTGCTATCTCAGGTTCGAGTGCGGTGCAGTTACACAGCAGTGTTTACGGAGAAATAACAGCTCATCCTGTTCAGGCTATTCTGGATGATGATGTTGCCAAGGTTATTGGTAGATTTTTAGAGGGGATTGAGGTAAGCGATGATTCAATTGCCACCGATCTAATTAATGAGGTTGGACCTATACCCGGACATTACCTTGCCAAAGAACATACGAGGAGATGGTGGAAGAGATCGCAAACTTTCAGGGAAGCAGCCGATCTAACCACTTATCCCGAGTGGGAATCATCTGGAAGAAAAAGTGAAATAGATCTGGCAAAGGAGAAGATGCAGAGCATACTGGAAACCCATAGGGTTGAACCGCCTCTTACAGATAGCCAGAGGGAGGATGTTGAAAGAATTGTAATGGAAGCGCGAAAGTATTACAGGGAGAGAGGCATGATTACGGATAGTGAATGGGAAACATATAGGGAAACGGTAAAGAAAGAGGGGAGGCCTTTTATCTAGCGGTATAGTAAATCAAAGGCCCTCGGATAAGGTCCTCCTTATCCTATTAAATAAATCCGATGGAGTTCTTACTTTTTATTAAACAAATAGATAGTTTACAGAAGGTTTAAAATTACGTAAACAGTAAAATAGAAAAATACAGAAAATTTTTGGAGGTCTAAATGACATCTAGAGAAAGGATACTGGCTGCAATTGAGCACAGGGAACCTGACAGAGTTCCAATAGATATAGGGGCTACTCCAAGTTCTGGTATTTCAGCGATAGCATATAAAAATCTCATGGATTACCTGGGAATTAACGGTCATACGAGAATATACGATGTTGTGCAGCAGCTTGCTCAACCGGAAGACTGGTTTATCGAAAGATTTAAAATCGATGTTCTGGATATTGGCAGGAGTTTTAACACCTCGGATGACGACTGGTATGAGATAACAATGCCCAATGGTAAGAAGGGAGAGTATCCAAGCTGGTTTCATCCTGTTGAAAAGGATGATGGATGGTATGCTTACGATGAAGAGGGTGTCCTGATAGCCAAGATGCCGAAAGGTGCTACATTTTTTGATCAGGCCTACTTTCCATACCTGGATGGATATCCTGATGATTTTAAGGATCTACCGAAGGCAATGAGCAAGGTACTGTGGGCAGCACTGGTTCACAGTCCCTGGGACAATATAAATATGCCTAATTTCTGGGAAGAGCTTAGAAGAAGAGCAATTGAACTCAGGGAAAAAACTGATAAAGCGTTGATGGTGGTAGCTGGATGCAATCTATTTGAATGGGGTACATTTTTAAGGAGAATGGATAATTTTCTTATGGACCTTGTCCTTGATCAAAAAAATGTGGAAAGACTTCTTGATGCCCTTATGGAACAACACCTGCCATTTCTGGAAAAGGTGTGTGATGCGGTAGGGGATGTTGTTGATATAATAAGGTTTGGTGATGATCTGGGGATAGATACAGGGCCATTCATGCAACCAGAAATATATAGAAAGCTTTTTAAGCCCAGGCATAAGATGCTCTGTGACTATGTCAAAAGCCACAGCAAAATGCACACATTCATTCACTCCTGCGGCTCCATATATAAACTTATTCCTGATTTAATTGAAGCCGGTATTGAAATAATCAATCCCGTTCAAACAAATGCCAAAGATATGGAACCTGAAAAACTAAAAAAGGAGTTTGGCAAAGATGTTACCTTCTGGGGCGGAGGAGCTGACACAAGGTCTGTTTTAAACAGAGCTACTCCTGAAGAAGTTAAAAAGCATGTTCTTGAAAGACTTGAAATTTTTTCAAAAGGCGGTGGTTTTGTATTTAACACCGTACATAATATATTACCGGATGTTCCACCTGAAAATATTCTTGCTATGTTTGAGGCTATCGAAGAATTTAACAGTTGAAAGACTTGTTGACTAAGACTTTTAACCCTTTATATTGGTGGGATGGATAAATGCTGGTTTTACTTTGATATAGATACATTAAATCGCAGGATTAAATATAGTGTTCAGATGAAAAACACAACAATAGTTAACGTGGTTTATTCTGGTAATACAGCAAAATTAAAGGACTTCATTTTCTGTACAATGAATAATTATTAAAATTAATTTCTTATTTTAGTTTTTTATCTTCTCAAAACCACAAAGATGAAATATAAGTTGATATAATAGATACATCTCGCTCTTTAAAGCGGGGGGAAGTATAGAACTAACCTAATTGTGTTTACAGAAGTAAATGAGTATAATTTATCTTTTTGCAAAAGCTTTTATGGGTAAACAATTATTTTAGCCTCAAATTATTATTGGAGAAAATAATAGGTGTAGATG
>JALXDB010000427.1 GCA_026990615.1 Spirochaetota bacterium | reverse complement strand
CGGGATATGCTGTAAATATTTTAATCCTTTTTTTATAAAGATACGGACCAATTAAGTAACCTGTAAAAAAACAGCACTGCCGCTATCATGATAGATTTTAAGTCAAGCAGCACGATCATCCTGTTTCTCCACGTATAGTGAGGTAAATTAAAAAATTTTGTACAGCATATCAAAAATAATCTTAATACACCTGCATCAAAAATAACAATATAATCTGAAATATCTGAATAGACCTCTGATTATACTTAATTCTTTTTATATCCATTTATGTTCTTGACGCAGTATGAGCAGGTTAGTATTTTCTTTGCAAATAATGGGTGAGATAACGGATGTGAAATCAATTGGGGTGTTTGATTCAGGAGTAGGAGGGCTCACTGTTGCCGCTGCGATTAAGAAAATTCTTCCGAATGAAAAGATAATTTATCTCGGTGATCTTTTACATCTGCCTTACGGCTCCAAATCAGAAGAGGCAATCCTTGAGTTCACAACTGCAGCGGTTGATTTTCTTACAGGCCAGGATATTAAAATTCTTGTAATTGCATGTAATACCTCTACATCTGTTGCGCTTGAATATGTTAGAAGTATGGTAGAGATCCCTGTAATCGGAGTGATAAATCCTGGTGCTGAAAGAGCAATAAAGGTAACAAATACCAAAAGGGTTGGAGTGATAGGCACACGAAGGACTATAGAGAGCGGGGCGTATAGGAGAGAGATTGAATCCTTTGATAGAGATGTAAAGGTATTTCAAAAAGCTACCCCAATACTCGTTCCTTTGATAGAGGAAGGATGGAAGGATCATCCTGTTATGGACCAGGTTCTTAAAGAATACCTGGGAGAGTTTAAAGATATTGAGGTGGACACCGTAGTTCTTGGATGTACACACTATCCATTAATTAAAGATAAAATTAAACGTATAATGGGATCTGCAAGTGTAATAGATTCAGCCGAAACAACTGCTGAGAGGGTTAAAGAGGTTCTTGCATCATCTGGTAATTTAAGTAATAATAAACCGGATGTTGATTATCTTATTTACCTTACCGATTATACAAAAAGCTTCGAAGAACTGGCCGAGGTAATTATAGGTAGAGGCACCAAAAAAATTGAGATAGTATCTTTAAAGTACAATCGGGGCAAAATAGAGTATAATTTAATGTAGAGGAAAATATTGATATGTTGAAATTGGCAAAATATTTACTCTTTATATTTATTTTTACCTTTTTTATCGTATTTAATACTTTTGCAGTTATAGTTAATGGAATTGCATGCAAGGTTAATGATTCAATTATTACAATTCACGAATTTGAGAAGGCCTATGAAAGTGCGGTTAGAAGAAGTGCCCTTCTTGGAACTAAAACCCCTTCTAAAAGGGAGATTATGGATAGGCTCGTAACCAATCTTCTAATAAAAGAAGAGGCTGAAAAAAGAGGGATAGTGGTTACAGACAATGAAATAAATGAAATAATAGATAAATTGAAAAAAGAAAACAATCTAAGTGATAAAGCATTCAGAGAAGAATTAAAAAGAGAAGGAATGACTCTGGATGAGTTGAAGGAAAACTACAGGATAGGGATACTTAAAGAAAGACTTATAAATCAGATGATTTCGGATAAAGGTTATGATGTTTCTGAAGACGAAATTGAAAAGTTTTACAGGGACCCCAGGAACAGAAAGCTGTTTGTTCTTCCTGAGATTGTAAAACTCTCTGAGATATTCATTTCCGTTCCTGCAGATCTTGATTTTAAAGGGCAGATAGAACTTAAGGAAAAGGTCAACAGGATCTACGAGGAAGCAAAAGATGGAGAAGATTTTCAAAAGCTGATTGAGAAGTATTCTGAAGATCCCCGAAAAGGTGAAAACAGAGGCCATATAGGTTCTTTTAACAAAAGGCAGCTTTCTATGTGGTTATCGCCAGAAGATGTAGAGCTTATTTTTTCTTACAATAGGGGAGATATTGTTCCGCCAATAAGAACGAGAGAGGGCTATTATATTTTTAGGATTGACGATAAAAGAGAGAATAGGATACTTTCATTAAAGGAGGCTCATGATCAGATAAAGAGTTATCTTTTAAAAAAGAAGGGAAGTGAGCTTTTTAATAAATGGCTCTCGGAGAAAAAAAAGAAATCATTCATACAATATATGATAGAAATGGAGTAAAAATTGGGTTCTAGAAGAAGTGCGAGAATAATTGCGCTTCAGGCTCTTTATCAGATAGACATTGGCGGAAGAAATTTAGATGATGTCCTCACTTTTGATTGGGTTGATAAGAGGTATGATGAGGCAACACTATCTTTTGCGCGTATTTTAATAAAGGGGACAGTGGAAAATTTAGATTTTATTGATAACAAGATCAGGAACCAGCTTGAACACTGGGACCTGGAAAGGCTTTCCTACATAGATAGGGCTATCCTACGTTTTTCTACATTTTCTCTGTATTTCCAGGATGATGTGCCTGATACTGTTATAATAAATGAGGCAGTAGAGCTTGCTAAAATATTTGGAACTGATGATTCCTATAGATTTGTAAATGGAGTCCTCGATGGAATCAGGCGGGAAAAGGTTAAAGCAATGGGGTCTTAAGTTAAAATATTCATTTAATTCCTTCCTTGCAGTATTTAATAGAGTCAGAAACAAAAAAGTTTTTATCCAGCTGCTTGTTATTTTAGTCCTGTTTGTTTTAAGCCTGCTAGCATATTTTTTTATTTCTTCCCGGAGCAGGATGCAGGAATCGTTTAAATCGCATATCTATTCCAGAGAGATGAATGAAGGTATAAATAACTACAGACTGGAAAATTACGAGAGAGCAAAGGTAGTATTCAACGATATTATTCAGAATTCCAGGAACAGACTTGAGGTTTCAGCCTCTTATATCTATCTGGGGAACATAGAGTACAGATCCGGAAACCTCAGAAAAGCCCTAGATTATTACAGAAAAGCTGAAACAAAGAGTAAAAAGTACCGGTTGTTTTCCCGGTTGAATTCAGCTCTTGTTCTTATGCAGCTGGATGAACTGAAAAAGGCAATTAACCTTTTAGAAGAGATTTCCGGTGATAGGGATTTCCCCGCCGAAGGTGGTATATTGCTCGGATGCCTGTACTTTATCGATGGAGAGTACAAAAAATCTTCTGAAATGTTTAAAAGATACTATGGACATCCTGTTGCGATGTATGATCTTTCGGTTGCAGAGCTTAAGATGAAAAACCTTGATGAGGCTAAAAATATATTAAAATCACTTTCCACAAATGAGAAGATCGATCCGGTTATAAGAGGACTTTCGTACTATAAGCTGGGGGAGCTGGCAAGAGATGGTGACCCCAATATCTCGGGTTTTTATTATCAAAAGGCCCTGGATATTTTTAACCAGAGCGATGGCCTTATGTATGACACTGCTATTCAGTTAGCACGCTCTGGAAAATATCGTCAATCGTACAATTTGCTGAAAAAAATCAAAGGTTATTTAAAAAATGATGCGGATAAATTGCTTTTGGGGTCGATAGCCTTTTATTCCGGTAATGTTAATGATTCGTACTCTATTCTGTTGGGGGTAAGTAATCCTGGTAAGGATAAAAGGGCTTATCTATATACCCTGATGGGGGAAGTATTCAACAAAAAGGGAATGTTTGATGAGGCTGAGAAATATTTGTTGAAGGCATACTCGATAGATAATTTTGAGCCTGCAGCTG
>JALXDB010000426.1 GCA_026990615.1 Spirochaetota bacterium | reverse complement strand
GTTTTAATTTTCCCTTTTCTATAAATCCCAATTTTTTATAGAGAGAGATAGCCTTTTTATTTCTGTCCCTTACAAATAAAACCACCCTTCTGTAGCTCTTGAATAATTTGAACAAATGATATGTAAGAAGCTGGGTACCGTATCCTTTTTCCCTGAAAGATTTTTTTATGTAAACCGAGCCTATCTGGCAGGTGTCTCTATACTTTGCGTTTACTCCGGCTATTCCGATTGGCTCGGTGTAACTCCCGATTACAGTAATTTCATCCCTCATTATTTTATAAGCCAGGTATTTTGTAATAACTTCAGGTTTTAATTTTTCGGGTTCAATTTCCAGCTCTTCAATTTCGTATGATACGAGAAGGGGAAGTATTATGTGAGCATCTTGAGGTTTAACATTTAATATATCTCTGTATTTCAAAGTGGTTACAGGTTTGAAGTTTTTTCTCTCAAGTACCATAAAGATATATTCGTAGTCTTTTAGTATGGTGGCTCCTTTTACGTCTACTATCTTTTGAATTGATGATTTTTCTCCAAAAATCGATTTTAGTTTTCCAAAATCAATAAATACTCTTTTGGCAACTAGTTCAGCTTCTTTCTGGTTTGGGTTAAGTAGGCGAATATGTAGGTATTTGTTGTACTTTAGATGTATGGCTGCAAGGGTTTCCCTATTTCTGATGTATAGGAAATCCCTGTAATTTTTATTTTCTGAGCTCAAGCCCTCGAGCATGTAGTAGTTTATGCAGTTTGATTTCTCAAGTATTTTGAGAGTTCTTTTCTTTTGATCCATCGATTTTAATTCTATCAGGTTAATGTCGTCAGGCATATAAAAACCTGCTTTATTGAAATAATTTATAATTCAATAAGATTTATACAGAGTTTTAGATAAGGGATTTATATTAGTATCGTTAATTTTTATTATTTTTCCAGATATTTATATCTGAGTTTAACCCATCTGTTATTTCCCCTTTTTAAAGTAAAAATGGTATTGGATTTTATTATAAATTGACAATATCTTAACATTAAAACTGATTTAAGCATTCGGGAGCCAATAAGGTTTATGAGCGGGAAATTTTACGATAAAGGTCTTCAGTTTGAATGTACCGGTTGTGGCAGATGTTGTACAGGGGCACCAGGATTTGTGTACCTCTCCGAAGAGGATATTGTGAATATATCAAACTTTTTAAAGATGGATAAAATGGAGTTTGTTAAAAAGTATACATTTACCGTTAAAATATTCGGAGAAAACAGGATCTCGTTAAAGGAAAAGAGCAACTATGACTGTATTTTTTACAGGGACAGGCGTTGTTTGATCTATCCTGCAAGACCATATCAGTGCAGGAGTTTCCCCTTCTGGAAAAACAATTTGAAGGATAAAGAGGCATGGTTAAAATTGGGCAGGGAATGCCCTGGTATAGGAAGGGGCAGGGTGTATTCAAGGGATGAGATAGAAAAAATTGCTTACAGTGTTCCTGACTATAAAATCAATCATTTCAGGATGTTTAAAAAATGAGAAAAGATGGGGTGATTCGAATTGTAATAGCCGGAATCATCTTTAACCTGTTCACGATGACCTTCGGAAGATTTGCCTATACCCTTATACTCCCCGATATGAAGAAGGTTTTGGGTTTTACTAATACAATGATGGGTCTTTTCGGTATGGGGATCGTTCTTGGATATCTGGTAAACTCCTTTTTAAGCGGTAAACTGTCTGAGGTAATTGGTGAGAGAAGTACAATAAAAATATCGGTTCTTATAAGCAGTGTTGCGCTTTTTGCCCTTGGATATTTTTCAAATCCTCTAATACTTTTTATAGCATTTATACTTATCGGTGCCGGGGCCTCGGGTTCTTATATTCCCATGATTTCTCTGATTAACAGAAAATTTGAAAAGAAAGGTCCTGTTTTTGGAATTGTAATGGGAGGAACAGGAATCGGCATTATGCTGACCGGGTATCTTTTGCCACCTGTATTAAATATAGAGGGAATGGTTGGTTACCGGGTGGCATGGTATATTCTTGCTGGGATTAACTTTCTCTTTAGTTTTATTGCCGGTCTTTTTTTGTTAATGGAAAGAAATTTCGGCAGCAGTATTTATCAGAGAGGGGAAAAGAAGATAGGAGGAGAAGCAGGAGATAGCATAATAAGGATTTTCGCATCCAACAGACCCCTTTTCATAACTGTTCTGGTTTATTTTTTACTCGGTTTTGGATACATAATTTATTCAACCTTTTTTGGAGATTATGCAGTTAATGAAATTGGTTTTTCCAGGAAAGTGACCGGATATATGTGGTCGCTTTTTGGCATTAATACAATATACTCCGGAATACTGTGGGGGATTATTGCCGAACGAAAAAATAAAGTAAATGTTGGCCTTATCGTTAACGCTATACTCCTATTTGCAATTTTTATCGTTATTTTGTTCAGGGCAAAGTTTGTATTCTATCTTTCTACTTTCCTTTTTGGGCTTGCTTTTATGGGTTTTATAATAACAATAACGTCGCTGATAAGCAGTGAAGTCAAAAGTGACCATATGGCTAAAACTTTTGGTGCTGGAACATTTATGCATGGAGCAGGGCAAATTTTTGGCACCTTTATTGCCGGTTTGCTAAAGGATGCAACCGAGAGTTTTAAATCGTCTTTTGCTGTATCTATTGTGGCCCTGATTGTTTCTTTTTATCTACTTACAAGGATTAAAAAAATGCACATCCCTGTAAAAGAATAAAGTTGATCTGGTGATCTTTTGGTTATTTAAGTGCCCGCCCTGGTACTGGTTTTGTATCACTGTGATAACCGTTATGATGATGGCAGATGATATACTTGCAAAATTATAAAACCGGCCTTACAAACTTACGGAGAACAGGCCGGTTTTTTTTATATTATACCGAGTTTTTTGCCCGCCTTTTTGAATACATCAAGTGCAAAATCGAGCTGCTCATCTGTATGAGTCGCAATGTAGCTTGTTCTTATAAGAGATTTTCCAGGAGGAACGGCCGGCGGGATAACTGGATTTACAAATAGTCCGTTGTCGGTTACCTCCCTCCACAGCATAAAACATTTGTCCATATCACCAATAATTATCGGAACAATTGGAGTTACGGTAGGCCCGACATCGTAGCCCATTGCTCTGAGTTCGTTTCTCATCTTTTCGGATATTTCGAAGAGCCTTTTTCTTCTTTCGGGCTCATTTTTAATAATCTCCAGTGCTGCCGAAGCAGCCCCCAGAACCGCTGGAGGGAGGCTGGCTGTAAATATTAAGGCCCTGGAGTGGTGTTTTATATACTCTATCACCTTTGCGTTTGATACGGCAAAACCGCCTATTGTTGCAAAGGATTTGCTGAAGGTCGCCATCTGTATATCAACTTCATCTTCCAGCCCGAAGTATTCGGCTGTTCCCCTTCCATTTTCTCCCAGCACACCAACGGCATGAGCTTCGTCAACCATTATTCTGGCCCCGTATTTTTTTGCAAGTTCAACGATATTGGGAAGATCGGCAAGGTCACCTTCCATGCTGAATACACCATCAACCACTATGAGTTTCCCGGCATTCGGATCTGAGTTTTCAAGAAGTCTTTTAAGATCATCCATATCGTTGTGTTTGAACTTAACGACTTTGCCGAATGAAAGCCTTACACCATCGATTATGGAAGCGTGATCGGCCTTGTCGATGTAGACTATATCATTCTTCCCAATTATCG
>JALXDB010000425.1 GCA_026990615.1 Spirochaetota bacterium | reverse complement strand
GGGAGTTTGAGGATAACCACAGGCCTTTATTTGAGAGGTTTACATTTTTCGATATTGAATCGACTGGGTTGTCCGGTGGAGCCGGGACCAAGGCCTTTCTGGTTGGTTTTTTGACCGTTGAAGGAAACGACATCGTGTTAACCCAGTACTTTCTCCCCAATCTCTCCTCGGAATCCCTTTTTCTGGAAAATATCAGAAACAGCCTGTTCAGGCATGACAGAATACTTGTTTCCTACAACGGGAAATCCTACGATATGAACATTCTGAAAAACAGGATGATAATAAACCGGCTTAAATTCAACGAGGAAGGTATTCCACATCTGGATTTATTGCATACGGCAAGAAGGGTGTGGAAAGGAAAGCTACCCGATTATACCCTTCAGAGGGTGGAGAGCGCCATACTGGGATACAGAAGGAGAGGTGATATTCCCGGTTATCTCATCCCGGATATTTTTTCAAGGTATCTTAGAGGGTACAATGTAATAGATGATCTTGTAGATATATTCAGGCACAACAGGGATGATCTTTTATCGCTATTCGGAATTTTAATAAGACAGGTTTCTGTTGTAGCGGAAAGCCTGAGGGGTGAGATGAAAGAAAACGATGGAGACATTAATCCTGTTTCAGTTTCAGAAATGCTGGTGAAAGGAAAAATGAAAGGCGAAGCTCTGAAACTCCTCGATAGGTATGATGACGACCCGGATGCAATAAAGAAAAAGGCACTGCTTTTAAAGAAGGATATGATGTACGGTGACTCCATAAGGTACTTTGAACGGCTTGCGACGAGGACAAAGAAGATAAGGGATATAATATTTGCATATGTAGAGATTGCAAAGATATACGAGCACAGGTTGAGAGATATCAAAAAGGCTCTCGAATATACGGGAAAGGCAATGGAAATACTCAGAAGGTCTCTTTACTTTTATCCGGAGTACAGACTATTTCAAAACATGTATGCTGAACATCTGGGAAGAAGGGTAACGAGACTTGAAAGAAAGTTGGGTAAAATAAAGGGATGACGGTGAAAATTATGCAGAAATACAGGATTATTGAAAAGAAGATAGTATTTGATGAATTCTTTAAAATTGAAAAGGCAAGAGTAAACTGGGAGCGTTCAAATGGTAAAATGGGAAGGGATGTTATAAGGTATGTGGTGAGGAGGGGAGATTCTGTCGGTATAATTCCTGAATGCCCCGATGGAATAGTACTGGTCAGGCAGTTTAGATATCCGGCAGTAAGAGATGGAATTGACGGATTTCTCTGGGAGATACCTGCGGGCATGGTAGACGAGGGAGAGAGCCCTGAATCTACCGCCAGAAGGGAGCTCAGGGAGGAGATAGGCATTGACTCTGATGGACTGAAGCCACTGATTTCCTTCTTCCTTTCACCTGGAGCCCTTGATGAGATGTTTCACCTTTATTACGTTAAACTCAATAGATGTGCGGATATAAAACAGATTGGAGGTGTTAAAGAAGAGGAGGAAGACCTTGTAACCGCCATATTCGACAGAAAGAAGATTGTAGATATGATAGATAAAGGAAAGATTATTGATTCTAAAACAATAGCCTCTCTTATGTATTACTTTTACAGGGTGCCCGAAAAATAAGATAGATTGAGAAAACCTCTGATATTAGCCGGGGCAAATCGTTTGGCCTGCCGTTTGAACTTTAAAACCGGTAAAAAATAATCCCACGCCTTGAATGATGTTTTAATGAAAACTTTTTAATACTGCTAAAAATGTTATTTTATATTTATAAAAGTTCAGGTTTTATGTAAAATGCTATTAAAAACGATGAAGAGCAGATTAATCCTTCATATAGATATGGACGCATTTTTCGCTTCCATCGAACAGTTCGATAATCCAGACTTCAGGGGGAAACCGGTTGTAGTGGGCGCCGATCCAAAAGGTGGAAAGGGCAGGGGCGTTGTATCAACGGCGAGCTATGAGGCCAGGAAATTCGGAATACACTCGGCTATGCCAATATCAAAAGCCTATAGGCTATGTCCGGATGCATTATATGTAAGACCTAGAATGAGGCGATATGTAGAAGTTTCCAAAAGAATTATGGAGATCCTCTCCGAATTCTCGCCTCTGATAGAACAGGTAAGTATAGATGAAGCTTTCCTCGACTGTACGGGAACAGAAAGGCTCTTCGGCAACCCTGTTGATATAGGGAAGAAAATTAAGGGTCGAATTTTTAAGGAACTTGGACTTAAATCAAGTATTGGGATTGCCTCCAGCAAAAGTGTGGCTAAAATACTCTCAGACCTATCAAAACCTGACGGACTATTGTACTGCGAGCCGGGAAAAGAAAAAGAACTCCTTTCGCAGCTTGATATAAAGTATTTATGGGGAGCTGGAGAGAAGACTGTTCAGATACTGAGAAAGCATGGATTTAATAAGATCGGTGATATAGCTGAATCGGATGGGAAAGAATTGATTCGAATATTCGGAGTCAGTGGCAAGAAACTCTGGGAGCTTGCCAACGGTATTGACGACAGAGAAGTTGTGAATATCAGAGTAAGAAAGTCAATCGGCAGGGAAATCACCTTTCAGGAGGATGTTGATGATTTAGAGACTCTGGAAAAGACAATTTTGTATCTGGTGGACAGAATTGCATACAGCATGGCAGAAGAGGGGATTATGGGTAAGACCGTTACTCTAAAGATAAGATTTGAAGATTTTACCACCTTTACAAGGAGCAAAACTCTAAACCGGTATACGGATTTTGTTGAGGATATAAAGAATGTTGCTGTAGAAAAGCTTCATGAATTTAATATCGATAAAGAAAGAAAAAGGGTTCGATTGCTGGGCGTTTCGGTTTCCAATCTGATTTTTAAGGGGACTGATGGGGAGTATTTAAGCGGTTTACAGAGAGAACTTTTTGTCCCCGAAGGAGACGAAAAAGAGAAGGTGCAAAAAGTTTTGCATGCGATGAAAAAACAATTCGGAGATATAGTAAAAAGGGCGATATTTATTAATGGAGAAGACCATAATGATTACAATTGATTGTTGGCTCCGTGGCCGGATAACATTTTTAAAATAATTTTTCGGAAAAGGATATGCAGATTTTTCATATAAACAGAAATTATAAGAACTTTGCAAGGATTGTAAAGATAGTTACGATAGTCGGGAAATATGGTTTTGGTGCCATATTGAGAAGGATGAGGGAGGGCCTCAAGGAGATACCCGAAAGAAGGTTTAATATCAAACTTGAGACGAAACTTCAAAAGTTAAAAGAACCGGAGAGGTTGAGGCTTGCCATTGAAGAGCTCGGGCCTACCTTTATAAAAATGGGACAGATTTTGAGCCTCAGGCCTGATATAATACCCCATGAATATACCGAAGAACTTGAAAAGCTTCAGGATAGAAATCCTCCTGTTCCATTCGATAAGATAGAGAAAGTTCTCATTTCAGAATACGGGACTTTAATCGAAGATCTTTTTACCGATTTTGAGAGGGAACCTGTGGCAAGTGGTTCTATCGCCCAGGTTCACAGGGCTGTACTAAAGGAAAATGGAAAGGTTGTTGCTGTTAAGGTGTTAAAGCCAAGAACAAGGGAGATAGTAGAAACTGATTTGAATGTTATCCATATACTTGTAAACCTTGCTACGCATTACATTTCGGAACTTCAGTCATACGATTTAAAAGGTTTGCTTGATGAATTCTCGGATGTTCTGTTGAACGAGCTCAATTTCAAAA
>JALXDB010000424.1 GCA_026990615.1 Spirochaetota bacterium | reverse complement strand
GTATTGACAGTACATAGTACCCGGCTTTAATAGCCGCCACTATTATTATCAGCTTGCTGAAAAACCCGTTAAAAGGTGGAATACCCGATATTGACATGGAGGCACTCATGGATGTTGATGCTGTTACGGGCATCTTTTTCGAAAGTCCACCAAGTCTCTTCATATCCCTTATTCCGGTCTCATACTCCACTGCCCCTGCATTCAAAAACAAAAGCCCTTTAAATACAGCATGATTAAACAGATGAAACAGCCCCCCCGCTATTGCCAGTCCCGCAATATCTTTAGCCCCACCTCTGGAAATCACAAGCATTCCTATACCAATTCCAAGAATCACATAACCCATCTGGCTTATACTGTGATATGCCAGAAGTCTCTTGATATCCCATTGGCCGATTGCAAGCAGGACTCCAACAACCATTGATAGTGTTCCAATTATTGTTATGGCATATGATATGGGATATGTTATGGCAAAAAGATTGAAGAACAGCCTCATTATAACATATGCCCCTATTGCCTTGATAAGAACCCCCGAAAGCATCGATGATATCGGTGACGGAGCAGATGAATGAGCATCGGGCAACCATGCATGAAAAGGTATCATTGCCGCTTTTAACCCGAATGATGCCAGCATCATAACCTGAATAAACGTTACCAGAGAGTTATGCCCTCTACCTTTCAGAATATGAGATATGTCCGCGATGTTTAAAGTCGAGGCATACCAGTACAAAAACCCGATACTCAGCAGTATGAAGAGTGAGGATATTCCACCGAGAACCTGATACTTAAATGATGCTTCAAGCTGCTCTTTTTCTATACCAAAAGCCACCAGTGCATAGGAGGAAATAGCTGCAATCTCCAGAAATACATAGAGATTAAATATGTCACCGCTCAGCACTACACCGTTCATGCCCGCTACCATCAGCATAAAGAGCGTGTAATAGTAGTTCTCGCCCGTGAACTTTTTAATGTACGAAATAGAATAGAATGCAGAAAAGAAGCCAATGATATTTATTATCAGAAGAAGGTATAAAGAGAGCCCATCCAGTACCATGTATATCCCTATTGGGACATTTTTAATCGCTTTCCATCCTCCAACCGCATATATAACCGGCAATTTTATATAGAAGACAGCATATACCGCAAGACCTGCAAGAAAAGCAAGTACAAGAGATGTAAAGTATCTGGCAAATGCCTTAGAAACAGCACCCAGTATTGCATTTATAAAAGCGCATCCCAGAGATGCCACTACAAAAAGCGGTACTATTATTTCCATATACTAACCCTTTAACTTCTTGATTTCTTTTACATCAAAGGTTCCGTATTTTCTGTATATTCTTACTGCTATTGCAAGAAGAAGAGCAGTGGTTGCAAGACCTATTACAATCGCCGTTAAAACCATAGCCTGGGGCAAGGGGTCAACGAATTTCTTAAATTTGGCAAGTCCCGAAATTATCGGTGCCGTACCACCCTTTATGTATCCTATTAGTATAAGAAACAGATTGACACTGTACTCCATTATGGCAAGCCCAATTACTATCTTTATTAGGTTGCGTTTACTTACAACACCGTAAAGTCCAACAAGAAACAGTATAAGACACAGGAAATAAACAGTCATTTCAACACCTCTTCCCTGAAGATAACAAATGCCAGAAATACAGTTATAAGTGCCGCAGATACCTCTATACCAACCACTATGTTATATACAGGTATAAATCCAGCACTTAAAAGCCTGCCGATATGTCCTTTTGGAAGGTAATTCTTGAAGAACAATCCAACGGTACCAACCACCATTCCTGAAGCGGCGACGGCCAGAAAAGCCAGAATTGCACCGCTCTCTGTAAAGGAAGTTCCAGTTTCTTTTCTTTTTAAGGAAACTTTTTCACTTCCATTGGCAATTATAAGGAGGATAAAGGCACCCGCGATTATTACACCGCCGGCGAAGCCACCTCCAGGCGTCAGGTGCCCGTGCAGAACTATATAAATACCGTAAAGGAATATAACACCGCACAGTATCTCACTTACCTTTTTCACTATGATGGTCATACCCTTCATTTTGTCAAGCTCCAAAAATGATTGATTAATGTATCAACCTATATCGAATATCTAACGATGCTCCTTATTCCTCTTTCCGACCTTTTAGCCTCATCACTGTCAGAACACCCATTACTGCTGTAAACAGAACCGTGGCCTCACCAAGGGTATCATAGCCTCTGTAATCGAAAATAACGCCGGTAACGAGATTGGCACTTCCCGTATCCTTTGCGCCCGGTTCGATATATGCTTCTGACATTCTAAGCAGATGTTCTCCGAATACACTCAAAACAGATGTTACCTTTTCAAAGAAGTACATAAAGAGTATCAGGAAAACGAAAGAACCGACAATATAGGCAACAGTTTTTGATGCCCATTTAACCCCAAGCTCTTTCCTCGTACTGTTCAAAATAACTGCAACCATTATTATAAGGGTTATGGTTTCAACAACAATTTGAACCAGTGCCAGATCAGGAGCCTGAAGTATCAAAAAACATATTACAAGACCAAATCCAACTATGCCGTATGCCACAACTGCTGATAGGAGGTCTCTGGCTTCAAGAGAGAAAATTGCCCCTCCAATCATCAAAACCAGAATTACGAGCAGCATTATCTCCATTATAAAACCCCGTTTATGTCATTTTTTACAGCATCAAAATAACCATAAGTGCTATCATACCGATTATTACCCACAGTGCATAAAGCTGCAAAAGCCCATTGTGACAAACACTGAAGAATTTATTCAATCCAAGCACCAGCCCTTTGGTATTGTCGTAAATATCAAACTTTTTCTTTTCAGCCCATTTATAAAAGCTGGAAAGGATGCCCAACTCTCTGACCGTTTTATAAAAATCAGTAACCGAGTAGTCCAATTCATCACAGGCTGTTTCCCCACCAATAAAAGCATCTGCACTCCTGGTTTTAATTTTCCCAAGCAGGTATATAATAATTCCCAGAACGATCGATACTATAATCAGCAGGGTTACAGTATTTGACCTCCAGATGCCGGTATAGCTGAAATCTCCGGAAATGGGTTTTATTAGCTTGGGAACTACAAAGTTTGTGGCAAAGATTCCAAAACCCAAACAGATCAGGGCCACTATTACCTGCGGCAACCACATCAAAAAACCTACTTCTCGCACACCTTTAAGAGCATCTCCGGTCTTCCCCAAAAATATACCCGACACATACTTTATAAAACTGGCCAGAGTAAGAGAGGAACCAAAAACGGCTAATATCAACCAGATCGGCCAGACTATCTGGCCTGGTCCATTACCTTTTCCAAACTCTATAATTGACTGGTAGATTATCCACTTGGAAGCAAATCCATTGAACGGTGGTACACCCGAGATAGAAAGGGCAAAAACAAGAGCCGATACAAATGTTACCGGCATTAAACGCGACAGACCTCCAACATCGGAGAAGTCACGCTTTCCCGTTTGTTTCTCAACGCTACCCGCTACCAAAAAGAGCCCGCCTTTATAAAGAGCGTTGTTGAACATATGAAACAATGCGCCTGCTATACCTGCTGGTGATCCAATACCGAACCCCGTTACCATGTATCCAACCTGTGACACAGCATGAAAGCCCAGAAGCCTCTTATAGTTGTGCTGAACCAGGGCCATCATAACGGCTACAACTGTGGTTATACCCCCGATTATTAACAGGGTTAGCATGAGCCATCTGTTTAGCACAAAGATAT
>JALXDB010000423.1 GCA_026990615.1 Spirochaetota bacterium | reverse complement strand
ACAGCTCCCCGTTGGTTTCAGGACGATATTTTTTACAAAACTTGCCTCTTCCGTTATACTGGTAGTTGTTTCTCTATCTATGACGGTTCCATCCTTTATTTTATGGATGAGCTTTGGCGGGCATATTCCGGTTAAAGAAGTTATCCTTCTGATTTCTGGTTACTTTTTATACGGGGTTGTTATCGTTTCTATATCCCTTGCATCCGCCTCCTTGTTTAAAAATGTGGCCAGTGCAGCTATACTTTCCATTCTGTTGATAGTGATTTCATGGGTAGTTGATTTTGCAGGTAGTATGAATATTTCGCCTTTAATACTAAAGATATCAGGATACACCTTAACAAAACTTCTTAAAAACTTTGAATCGGGAATACTATCTTATAAAGCTGTTTTTTATTTTTTTATGGTATCTATTTTATTTTTTACTGTATCTTACTTTAACATACGATTCGATCTTCCCAGAAAATGGCGTTATTATGTTTTGACCTTTTTTATCATTGTAATTCTTGTAGCTTCTGTATCGAAATTGGGAATATTGATGGATCGCAAAATAGATATCACGGAAAGCAGGCGGAATTCATTTCCTGAGTATATATCCAGAAATTTGAAGGGGATTAAGAATCTAGAAATTGATGTTTATTTAAGAGAAACCGATTCAAGATTTATCGATTATAAGCAGAACTTTTTAAAAAAACTCGAGCTGGTAAATAGTAGAGTAAAGGTTAAGATGATTAAGGGCAGGGATCTGGAACAAAATTACGGTATGTTTATCTACAGGGTTAATGGGAAATCGGCAAAAACCTATTCTAACAGTGAAGAAGAGTTAATACCATTAATTTTTCAGCTTGCAGGAATTAAACCTGTAGAGAAAGAACAAAGAAAAGAACCGGTTTATTCTGGGTACCCTCTTGTTGTCGGCAGTGGTGAATTGAGAGCAATCAGGGTTGTGTATTATCTGGTGGCTCCTTTAATATTGATAGTTTTTTATCTTCTTTTTTCTTACGATATCAGATTATGGAGGTTTATAGGATGATGAGAAGGCTTTACCTTAATGTTTTTATGCTTGTCGCTGCAATATTTCTCGTTTCAGCCGGTCTGGTTTTTCCTGAAACACTTTCTGTAAACTTTGAGGGAGAAAATCCGGGGGCCCCCTCTAAGTACTTTAGTTCATTTGTAGGATACTGGCATATTGATAGCGACGGGAGCAATACTGTTTATGCTGTTGATGGTAGAAAATGGGCGCGTGGAACCATGGCCAAGGGGATAGCTGAAAAGGCTAAAGCCATGTACGGAGAGAGATACGCCGAATTTTTAGATAATATTCAGGCGTACAAGTACTTTCCACTTACAATTTTCAAAAATGTAGTCAAAATGGATAGGGGTGAGATCTCCGTTGATTTTAAAACCATCAGCGGCAGGATCGACCAGGCCGCGGGGATAGCGTTTGATATAAAAAAGAACGGCGACTACCTTGTTATAAGGGCCAATGCACTTGAAAAGAATATTGTTATGTTCAGGCTGAAAAACGGCAGAAGGTCTGTGGTACAATGGATAAGGAATGTACCGATTGCAAGTAAGCGGTGGTATACGCTTAAAGTTGTTCTGGGAGATGGCTATATTCAGGGGTATTTAAATGGCAAGAGATACATTAACTATAAAAAATCGGTAAGTGGTAAAGTCGGACTCTGGTCCAAAGCAGACTCCTATGTTTTCTTTGACAATTTTACGGTAAAAGTAAAGTGATTTCTCCGAAGCCTGCAATTTAATCTATTTATAGTTATAGTCTTTAGTAGTTACAACTGCTGCTATGATAAAGATTATGTTAAAAATATATGGTTGGCATGCTTCAGTTTCTCAATTTTTCAGTACTGCACTTTGTATTAAACATTATATGTTTAGTGTTTTTAACCCGTACAGATCCCTTCTTTTAACCCCTGGTAAATCTGGCAAACTTTCAGTTAAACTGAAGTTCGGCTTGTTTTTACCTTTTTGAATTATTCTTAACTTTAAATATATTCAGCAGTTGCATTACATTCATCCAGGCCACAGCAGGTCTAATATTTAAGGTACTTCAGGTATTTCAGGTAGTCATTTTTTGTAGAAAGTATTAGCCAGCTGTTTTCCTTCAGTGTATTTCTGTACGTCTCTAAAGTTTTATAAAAGGAATAAAACTCGGGGTCTCTGTTGTATGCTTCTGCATATATTCCTGTCGCTTCTGCATCGGCTTCACCTTTTATCTCCTGAGCTTTTCTGTAGGCCTCCGACGTGATTCTCTGCAGCTCCTTCTCCATTCTGCCTTCAATTTCGGCTTTCTTGCCCTGTCCCTCCGACCTGTATTTTTCTGCAATTCTGGTTCTCTCGGAGATCATCCTCTCGTACACCTTTTTTCTTACCTCTTCCACGTAGTTGATGTGCTTTATTCTTACATCAACAAGTTCAATCCCATATTGAGGGACCATTTTAGATGCCCTTTCGAGAATCTGTTTGGTGATTCCATTCCTTCCCCAGATTATCTTTGCCTTAACATCTTCTGCCAGTTTCATTTCCGATTCTGCCATTGACATGGTTCTGTTAGAATTTCTAACAACTTCAAGCAGTGGATGTTCGGTTATTGCATCCCTCGTTGCCGCGTCAATAATATCGTCCAGCCTTGCCTGTGCGCCAGCCTCATTATGGACAGACTGAAAGTACTTGAGCGGGTCCGCAATTCTCCATCTTGCATAGGTATCTACCCATATGTATTTTTTATCCTTCGTCGGAATCTGATTCGGATCGCCATCCCATTCAAGAAGTCTTTTTTCAAAACGGTTTACCTTCTCGATAAAGGGCTTTTTTATATGGAGTCCGGGATTTGAAACGGTTTTCCCAACAGGTTTCCCGAATCTGGTTATAATCACCTGTTCTGTCATTTTTACCTTGTAAAAGCTGCTTAATGCAAATATCACAGCTATTAAAAGGATAACGAGTATTATTTTATATGAATTCTTCATTTTTTGCCCCTGATGATATTTTTATTGAGATCAATGAGTTTTAAAAGATTGTCATTTCCATCCTCAAGGATATATTTCATCCCCACTTTGGGAAGTATTTCATTCATTGTTTCAAGGTACAGCCTTCTGCGTGTAACATCCTTGGCTCTTGAGTACTCCTTCCAGATAGCCGTGAACTTCTCTGCATCACCCTTTGCCCTGTTTACGCGGTTCAAAGCATAGCCTTCTGCCTGGCGGATCGTTTTCTCAGCCTCTCCTTTGGCCTTGGGGATTACCTTGTTGTACGCCTCCCATGCTTCATTGACCATTCTTTCCTTTTCCTGTTTTGCCTCGTTTACCTCGTTAAATGCCGGTTTTACGGGGTCAGGTGGATTAACATCCTTCAGTTCCAGGGTTACAACGTGAATGCCGGTTTCGTAGTTGTCGAGTATCTTCTGAAGTGTTTTCTTTGCTTCCATGGCAACTTCACGGCGTGAAAGTATTATAACTTCATCAACAGATCTATCTCCAACAACAGTTCTCATAACAGATTCTGCGGCGTCTCTTATGGTTCCCCTGACGTTTCTCACCTTGAACAGGTAATTTGCGGGGTCTTTTATTCTATACTGAACCACCCACTCAACAACGGCAGAGTTCAGATCCCCTGTTAACATTAGAGATTCATTTGTGGCCTTTGCCCTCAGGTATTCCGTTTTAACGCCGGGCCTCAGGGTTCTAAAGCCGAACTCCTCCTTTTGCACTCTCATTACAGG
>JALXDB010000422.1 GCA_026990615.1 Spirochaetota bacterium | reverse complement strand
GCTGTTACGATAAATACACCCGGTACTCCTGCTGCAGCCGTTACTGCCATTGATGGTTATCAGCTTACAAAAATGGGAAAGCCCGGTAAAGGTCTCGGCACCTCCCTTGTAGCATCAACGGTTGGGGGGATGATAGGGGTAACCGTACTGATATTCTTCTCGGTACCTCTTGCGAGAGTAGCTGTACGCATTCACCCTGCAGATTATTTTGCGCTGGCTATGTTCGGGCTTACAACTGTAGCATCGCTTGGTGGGGCTAACTGGGCCAAGGCATTTGCTGCAGCTGTTTTCGGACTTCTTTTAAATACAATTGGAATTGATCCAATATCGGGAGTAAACCGATTTACATTTGGCATCCTACATCTCTATGATGGATTCGCCCTCATTCCTGCTCTAATAGGCCTATTTGCATTGAGCGAAGTTTTTATGGGGCTTGAGGAGTATAAATTAAAAACCAAGGTGATAGACAGGGCAATCAAAGATAAGCCAACTTTGAAGGAGTACTGGAAGCTAAAATTTACCATACTCAGGTCTTCTATAATTGGCACTCTCATAGGTATATTTCCGGGAGCAGGTGCAACAATAGCGTCGTTTATATCCTACGATATTGGAAAGAGGACGAGCAAGCATCCCGAAATGTTTGGAAAGGGGAGTATGGAGGGAGTTGCATCATCTGAAGCTGCGAACAGCAGTTCTGTTGGAGGAGCTTTAATCCCCCTTTTAACCCTTGGAATACCGGGAAGTGCAACAGATGCTGTATTGATTGGTGCTTTGATGATGCACAATTTGAATCCCGGACCGCAGCTCTTTATAGATAGACCCGATATAGTCTACGGATTATTTGCCAGTTTAATACTTGCAAATCTTGTTATGCTTATACTTGGTTCGTATGGTATAAAGATATGGGGAAAGGTAACCCTGATACCAAAAGCCGTTCTCTACCCTATGATTATCGTTGTTTCGGTTATAGGAAGTTTCGCAGTGAAATACTCGTTTTTTGATGTTGCATCGTGTATAGGTTTCGGGGTACTCGGATGGATACTTCGCAGGTATAAATACCCTGTTGCCCCTGTGGTTCTGGGAATGGTTCTTGGCAAGCTTGCCGAAGAAAACTTCAGGCGTGCAGTGATGATGGGTGGTTATCCAATATTTTTCCAGAGGCCTGCATCTTTAATTATTATCCTTGTAGCCTTATTTTCCTTTGTCTTCCCATTCTACCAGAATTATAAAAAGAGGTTAGAGCAGAAGAAAAAGGAAAACAGCTAAGCTTGAAACTATTTCTATGAGATGTAGTGTTTAAAAAATCCCCCTTAACTGGGGGATTTATTGTTTAAAAGTAAATCTATTTAACAGAGAAAAGGCTAAAAACACAATTAGTAGTAAATGACAGCAGGCTGTAGAGAGTTTACAAGTTTTCTAATTGCTGGCTGCATTATAGTAGCATTTTTTATATATAGTGAAGAGCTGATTATAACAGTTATGTTTTATTTTATTGCAATAAAAAAGCCACTTTATTAAGTTATTTAAGAAAATCCTTTATTCTGTTGTATAAAAATAAAAAGTTTGATGTTTTATAAAAAGTAGCTTAAAGGTTAGCTTCATAATCAGAAATATATTGGTGCATCGTTTAATAATTTCATAGCTTTAATGTTCGGTGAGCATTTATCCTAAAATAAACGTTTTCAATTTAACCCTTATTTTATCTGTAGAAGGCATATTTATTTTAGGCAATCAGAATGATAAAACAAGTATGATAAAAATGGGGCAACTTGTTCGTACAACCTAATTAATTTAATCCAGCGGTTTAGCTGATTGAAGCCGAAGTAAGAGGGTTGCCGGTGAGAAAATCTATAAACACATTAATTACTTTAACGGAGAGTGCATCCTGTGGATAGATCAAATAGTAATTAACCTTTAAATCATTGCCCTTTACGTTTAGTATGCTCAGGTAGCCGGCCTTGACCTCCCTGGCTACAGCAATCTCTGGAATAATAGTAATCCCAAATCCTTCTTCCACCATTCTTTTTACTGCTTCGACATTACCCAGCTCAAGGGACAGGTTTTTGTAAAGGCCGTGATCTTTTAACCACTTATCGGCTATCTCTCTTGTTACCGTGCCTTTTTCTCTTGCAATGAAGGGAATACTTTCCAGAGATTCCGGTTCTACAGTATCAAATTCAAGAAGCGAACAGTTGTTTGAGGCAATGAAAACCATCTTTTCAGTGTGAAAAAGTTTTGTGACAAGGCTCTTTACCTGGTTTTTATAAAGCCCCGCTATAGCAATATCAACCTTTCCGTTTTTTACATTGCTTATTGTAACACTCGAGTTGCTTATGACTGTTTTAATATCTATGAATGGATATTTCATCTTGAATTTGCCGAGAAAAACTGGCAGAAAGTAGGTGCCCATAACGTATGTTGCGCCTATCACAAGGTTGCCGCGTACCCCTTTTGAAAGATCGGAGAATATGTTTAGAATTTCCTTTTCAGTTTTTACGAGGTTTGTTGCATATTTTAAAAGGATTTTTCCTTCATTTGTTAAAAATATATTTCGACCTATCTTTTTAAAGAGACTTATACCCCCCAGAGATTCTTCTAAAGATTTTATCTGAGAAGTTACCGCGGGCTGAGTTATATACAGTTTTTTGGATGCTTTTGTAAAGCTCAGTTGTGTGGCTACTTCGTAAAATGTTTTTAAAAGGTTTAGATCCATTACTATTAATTATGGATTTAATAATAATTTATTATTTGAATAAACCAAATATATCTGTTATAAATCAACGAGTAAAGTTTATTTTTTATTTGTTTTTATTTCAGAAAAGTTTTATAATATATGTCAAAATTTAATACTATCTTAATATTCTCTTAAGATAATCTTATTCTTTACACTTAAAAGTGAGGTTTCGGTATGTTTAGACTTATTTCTGGAGTTTATCTCGGTTGGGGTTTAGGTGCAAATGATGCAGCTAATATCTTCGGAACAGGTGTGGCAAGCGGTGTCGTAAAGTACAGGACAGCAATTATACTTACCGCGATATTTGTATTGATAGGTGCATACCTCGAAGGGGCGAAAGGAATGGAAACCTACGGCAAGCTAGCAAATATGGATATGAACACTGCCTTTATCGCCTCATTCGCTGCAGCAGTTACGATAAATGTGCTGACAATTCTTGCACTACCTGTTTCTACTTCTCAGGCTATAGTAGGATCAATTCTGGCAATAGGGATATATACTCACAGCCTAAGTTTAAAGATACTAACAAAGGTCTTGTTAAGCTGGATCTTAAATCCAATAGGGGCTGCTATTATATCATATGTCTTATATAGGTTCCTCGGTCATCTGATAGAGGGCAAGGTGAAGAATGTCAGAGTGTGGTCTATGATGATGAAGATAGGCTTTTTCGCAGTAGGAATTTACGGTTCCTATACTCTTGGTGCAAATAATGTGGCAAATGCCACCGGCGTTTTTGTAAAGGCTGGAATGTTAACTCCTACAATGGCTGCTATAGTGGGGGGGCTGTCTATTGGTCTCGGTGTTTTAACCTTCAGTAAAAGGGTTATGATGACGGTTGGCAAGAGGATTACCCAGATGAGCGATTTCGCTGCGCTGATTGCTGTTTTAGGGCAGGATATAACAGTTCATATATTTACCTGGATAGGTGTACCTGTGTCTACATCCCAGGCGATAGTTGGTGCTGTGATGGGAGTAGGCCTTGTAAAATCTTCGAAAGCAATTAATTTAAAAGTCCTTGGAAACATAGGCCTTGGGTGGCTGAGTACACCTACGGCTTCTCTGGTTATTGCACTTATAATGCTGAAGTTGTACTCGCTTATTTTTTAGTAAGGAGATACTGGCTTATAACGTTTTAACATATGTGTTGTCACGAACATAACTTGTTAAATTAGATCTGATTTTGCCTGTTATTGTCGAAGTAATCTGCTGTTAATTTGCTGTCGTATGACATTCTAAAACCTATTATCTGGGCTGTAACTTTAAGAAGGTTAATTTCGTAGTCCTCCCATTTTCTCTCCCTCTCACATTCGTCAAAGCCGATAAAGCCGAAGAATTGTCCTTTTACAAAGATTGGGACGACAAGTATGGAGATTATGTTCTGCATCTCAAGAATTTCGTGAACCTCCGGGGGAAGATCGTGAATATCAGAAGCTATGATTATTCCGTCGTTTGACAGAACATTGTACCAGTAAGGAAAATCACTGTAGTCGGCATCGAGTCCTATAAACGATTTAATACCCTTTTTAGTCCATTCGTGTGTATTTAGCGTTCTTCTGTTGTTATCATAATTTTTAAAGATGTATACCCTGCTTACACCGGTGGTCTTGCCCAATATTTCTAATGCGCTGTTTAAAAAATGATCGAGGTCCTTTATCATCATTGCTTTGCTTGATATTGTTGATATAGCATTCTCATATTTGAGTCGATTGTTAAGGTTCTGGGTTTTTCTTTTTAAGTCGGTTATGTCTATAAGTATGCACAGCAAAGCCGGGATTTCGTTGTACCAGTATATAAGTTTGCTTATAACTCTGTACCATACCTGGCCTTCTGGATCAAAAATCTCTCTCTTTACTGAAATATTGTTGCTGTTCTGTCTGAACAGATCTTTAGCGATACACCCGGTACAAACTTCATTGTTATTGAAGAATGCATTGTAGCACTTAACAGATTCGCTATGTCTGAACATCTTAACGGGGATATCATTCGTAAATAGAACGTTATAATCTCTGTCAATGATAAATATCCTCTCCTCAAGAGTATTAAAGATGTTCATCATCTGGTTATAATTTTTCTGAAGGAGGAGTTCCATCCTTTTCCTGTCTTTTATAGACCGGTACTCCGATATTAATCTTTTTATCGCATTCGTAAGTTTGCTTATGTTTGATTGGGAAAAATCTTTGATAAAAAAATCCTTTGCTCCGTTTCTAAAGGCCTCTATAGCAGTTTTTTCCGAGGTGTCCTGGGTTAAAAAAATTACAGGAACTTCAATTTGTTGTTTTTTTAGTTCATTGAATATATAGCTTACACTGTAGCCATCGAACAGGTATTCTGAGATGATAAGTTCATAGTCATCTTCTTTTAGAGATGATATTAATTTTGCCGGATCTGTTATATGGGTTAATTCAGCTATGAAATTATCTTTGTCCATATTTAAAATTGCTCTTTTCAATATTTCAGCATGATCTGTATTTGGATCAACAAGAAGAATTTTTGCCCTGTTCATTTTAATTATTCCTGGTTACAAGTTTGGAAAGCTTTCTGTTTGTGTATAAAATCAGAAAGATATCGTTCATTATTAATACTAAAATAACAGCAGTAAAAAGTAAAAATACATAGTTTAGTGAAAATCTTTCCTGGATATAGCCAACAGGATATATAACGGTTGATCCAACTCCAAAGGTTACAACAAACTTCAGCCCATAGCTTGTGTTTCTCCATTTAGATGGAGTAAACTTGGCCACAAGAGAGTTCTCTATTGGCTGCATTCCTATTGAAAACAAAACAAAGCCAACAGCCGATATTAAAAGAAGAATATTATCTGTGAAGAACATTAATATCAAAAATGGAAGGGAAATAGTAAAAAATATCAGATACGAGTATTTTAGTTCGTATTTATCAGCAACTCTACCACCAAGGATCTGCCCAAATATGCTGATGAAGTATACCAATGAGGTGAGCAGTGTTGCAGACAGGGTCTTTGATCCCGAAATATTACTTATATTTATCCCCTTCAGTATATTAAACAGGAAGTAAACTTTTTTCTCGAAATAGGTGGGTAATACTATGTTTTGACCTCTGTATACAAATCCTGATAACATCATTGAAAACATTAAAATGAAAAAAGCTACTGTTTGAGCTTTAAGCTGCTCGCCATTTCCCCCGTCCAATTTTTTGCTTTTTTTTATATTAGATTCGGTACTGGATTTCTCCAAAATTGTATATATAAGCATACCCAGAGGTAGTACTGATAAAATAGAGTATACCTTCCTCCAGCCGTAGAAAAAGTTTATTATGCCTGCTATAAAAGGAGCAACTGCAAGACCCAGACTTCCAAATATACCGTTGAGCCCCAGTGCGGGACCTATTCTTCTTATGTTCGTCGATATTAAACCGAGTCCCATCGGGTGATACATACTTAAAAATACACCGAGTAACGCCAGATACAGCTGTAATTGCAAAGGGGTCCTCGATAGTGAAGCAAGAAAAGAAAATAAGAAAGTACCTCCAAAATATATAACAAATGAAGTTTTAGGCTTTAAATGGTCGGTTATTAATCCGAAGGGGAAGGCCCCCAGCCCGTATATCAGATACATCGGGAAGCTTATTTTGATTGTTTCGGCAAAATCGAGACCAAATTCCCTTGAAACTGGAGTAACAATTGCCGGGAATATTAGTATTAATGTATGGACAAGAAAATGCCCGCTACATGAAATGAAAATTATCTTCTTCTCATCTTTACTGTAGATACCAGTTTTCACCTTGTTCAGCTATTCTTTAATATATTAGGGAATCCCATACCTTTTGGTCGTTTAATCTCGATTCGATGTCAACACCGTAAAAATCTTCTAAAGGTTTAAGGATTTCCGGAGAGTTGTTCCAGACATCCGTGAGTGCCTTTTTTACAATCTCTACACCTTCTCTGTTCATCTTTCCGAGGGGAGGCCTAGGAAACCCGGATGGAAGCCCCAATGCCATCATTGCTGTTTTAATTGCAAGGGGATTTCTAAATCTATCTGTTACTTTTACTTTTCTTCCATCTTTCAGGACTCTTTCTGTAGTTGCCTTTACAGTTACAATTGAAAAAAGAGGTTTAAGTTTTCTTGCCAGCTCCTGTCCCCTATTATTATCACCATCCAATAGAGCATTGACCATTTCGTCAACAGCTTTAGGGGCAATATTCGAAGTTACGGATATTACACCCGATGCCTTTATCGCACTGTCAGTCATCATGGTGAATGTTTTGTCATCATCGCCGGACATAATGCTCATATCTGGCATCAATCTTCTCTCTTCTTTCATTCTCTCAAGATCACCGGTAGCCTCTTTTATTGCTATTACCCTGTCATATTCTTCACTGAGAATAGCAATATCAACCGGGAGTATTGCAGTACCAGTTCTTCCAGGAATTACATATATGACGATTTTGATATCTTTAAAGGTATCAAGAATTCTCTGGTAGTATTCTTTTCTTAATTCCAGGCTGGAGGGACCGTTATAATAACAGTCCACAAGCAGAACCTTGTCTATGCCTTCTTCAACTGCATGGCGGGTATGGTTTAATGCTTCCGCTGTAGAATTTGAGCCCGTTCCTGCAAGTACCCCGCATCTGCCTGATGCTATCTTATTTGCTTTTGCTATAACATCGATATGTTCTTCTGTGGACAGGGTGGGAGATTCCCCTGTGGTTCCAACGGGAAGTATACCTGTTATGCCCTGATCGATCTGAAATTCTATATTTTTTTCCAGTCCTTCGTAATCTACACCGCCGTCTTCCTTAAATGGTGTAATCAAAGCTGTCCAGCTACCTTTAAAATATTCAACTGGCATAGTACCCCCTAGAGATTTAAAATGATTATCTGGTTAGTTAAAATTTGTCAGAAATGCATTCATCTTACAAACTATCAAATATCAATAAATAATTCAATAAAAATTTGTTTTGTAATAAAATATACTAAGTAAAGATAATTTTAGTACAATACTAAAAACGGGGTGTTTATAGGATGAATAGGATTGTGAGAAAAGATGAAGGAAAGGCTAAAGAAATTTTGGATGGTATATGGATTCAGAATCTGGCGTACGGGGATAAGACTCATATGGTCAGGTTTTTACTCGAGAAAGGGAAACATCTTCCCCTGCATAAACATTCTGAGGAGCAAACCGGTTATCTTATAAGGGGAGAGATGGATCTAATTATAGATGGAATTAAGTACAGGGTAAAAAAGGGGGACAGCTGGAGTATAAAGGGAGGGATTCCCCATGAAGCATATGTTATTGAAACCTGTGAGGCTCTTGAGATTTTTTCTCCTGTTAGGGAAGATTATTTAAAATTAGACTGACCAAATGCCTTGTTAAAAAGAAGGCCCTTCCTGTAAAGGGGAAGGGCCTATATCTCTGCAGGATTATTTGATTTACTTGAGATTTGTAGATTTTTCTTTTAATTCAAGCAGTACATTCTGAAGTTGTTTGATGTACTCTCCGTAACCGCTGAAGTCACCTTCCTTTAGCCTGTTTTGTGCCTCATTGAAGTAGGATACGGCTTTGTTAATTAGATCTTCAATATTTAAGGCTCCTGCCTGACCTTTGGTCATCTTTTTGGCCTGTTTTCCAGCTTCTGTCGGTGTTGTGGCTCCGAAAACATTGAACAGTGCATCTTCCAGTCTCAATCCTACGCCAATTCTATCCTGGTACCCCACAATTACCCTCTTTAATTCCGGTAGCTCGCTCTGCTCCGCTCTCAAATAGATGGGCTCTATGTAGATGAGCGAATCCTTTACAGGTATAACGAGGAGGTTCCCTCTGATCACCTTTGACCCTTTCTGTCCCCAGAGCGTGAAAAGTTTGGAGATTTCAGAGTTCTGATCAATCCTTGATTCAATCTGAAGAGGACCAAATATAAGCTTTTCTTTCGGAAACTTGTACTCTATCATCTTCCCGTAGTTCTGGGGATCGCACATGGCAGCTACCCATGCCACCATGTTGTTTTTATTTGTCGGAGTAAACGGGAGCATCAGTACAAACTCTTCGTTGTCAAACTCGGAGTCGAGAAATTTTACTATTGTGTAGTAGGGGCTCATCTCGGTTTCAGATTCGCCGTATATTTCGTGAGGAATTGTCCATTTGTCCTCTTTATTGTAGAATACCTGAGGATCGGTCATATGGTAAGTTGAGTAGAGCTCGGCCTGTACTTTAAACATATACATTGGATACCTAACATGTTGCAGAAGACCTTTTGGCATCTCCGAGATATCCTTAAACAGGTTTGGAAATATCTTCATATATGTTTTTAATAGAGGATCCTTTTTATCAATTACATAGTAGTTAACATCTCCGGTATAGGCATTGATTGTGATTTTTACAGAATTCCTTATGTAGTTGTATCCGTCTTTATAGGGTTGAGAGTAGGGGAATTTATCGGAGATTGTATATGCATCAACCATCCAGTATAGTTTTCCGTCATTTATTACGATGTATGGGTTTGGATCGTATCTTAAAAATGGAACAATTTTTGGAACCCTGTCCTGAATACTTCTATAGATCATCAGCCTACTTTCAGGTGTGATATAATTTGTAAAAATTATCTCGGCACTTTTTAGATGAATTGCAAACAGGAATCTTCTGAAGGCATTTTTAATCGGGATGCCACCGGGACCCTGATATTTGGTCGTTACGTTTTTATCTCCCTTTGGATAGTCAAATTCGGGAAGTTTTGTGTTTACAATTACGTATGGGAAGGATTCTTCACCGTAGTATATCTCGGGTCTATCCAGCTTGAGAGGAACCGAGATCTTAGGTGGAATATCTTTGATAAAGAGAACCGGTAGACCTTCCTCTCCTATTTCATTAACAGGAGCCATAACCAGACCATATCCATGTGTAAACTGCAGACGTTCGTTAACCCAGGTTTTAGCCTCCTGTGGCAGTTCATTATAGTTGATCTCCCTTGCAGACAGCATAACCTGCCTGTACTCTTTTCCAAAATGGTATCGGTCTACATCAACATCGTAAAAATCGTAGTAAAGCCTGAATTCCTGAAGCTGTGAAAATGTAGATTTTAGAGGTCTGTGGTCCCACAGTCTTATATGTTTTGTGATTCCAGTCTCCGGTGCAAAGTCATCCGCAGTTAGGGAGTCCCTTACCGGGAAAGGTTTTGTTACAACAGTGTTTAGATTGTAGCCTATTCTTGTTAGATCAATATTATTTTTAATATATGGAAGCTCTTTCACAAGCTCGTTTGGTTTAACGGATATAGCCTGCACAACGCCCGGTATCAATCCAGTAAAGATTATTGCGGCACCTATTAGAGAACCGAAAGCTATCACCAGGTGTTTAAAGGTTCCCTTTTTGGCTCCTATGAGAGAAAATACCGTTGTGAATAGAGATACCCCGATCATTATTATGTAGCCCGGCCTTGTGACTTTTATATCGGTGTAACCGGCTCCATATATTATTCCTCTCTTAGAGAATAAAAGTTCGTATATCTTAAGCCAGTAGTTCCATGCTATTATCAGACCGAGGAGTGAGATTAAAAAAATGATATGTTTTTTCGCCTGATCGCTTACCTGAAGTTTGTTGTATTCCATATTTACGTGGCCTGAAAGAAGATAGAGGAATCCTACAGCAAGGATTGTTAGAATAAGTGTGCCAAGACTCCATGATTTTAGAAAAGTGAAAACCGGCAGTGTGAAGACATAGAATGAAATGTCCCTGTTGTAAAGAGGGTCTTTTATGTTAAATTTGGTTTTATTAAAGAACTTTAGTATTGTTTCCCATTTGCTACTGCCGTTCTTTGCCATTATAAGAGCTAGAATAAGAATAGCAATAATGGAGATGATTATACCTACAGTTTTACTTAACTCGACAGGTACGCCCTGCTGCTGAAACTTTATCTTCTGAATGTTGCCCTTTTTAAAGGCATAGAAGATGTTAAATCCTGCAAATATAAGGAAGAGGAAAAAGAAGATAACCCATAATCCAACCTTACTCCACAGAATTTTTGTGTAAACATTTAGATAGCCCAGCTTGCTGAACCATATATAGTTGAACCATACCCTTGTTCCTACGAGTATTCCAACTATAATTGCAATGATTACTCCGATAAAAATTAATACCTTAACACCTGTTTTCATTTATTTAACTCCTTAGATTACTTTTTAAGTTAAAATAATCCAGTTTTATCTGATAGTACATAATACAATAATTTTTTGTGAAAAGAAATTTAAATTTCTTTTTTATTTGATATTGAGATTAGGCTATTTAGTTCAGAAAATATTTGCAGGATTTTTGTTAATGTAAAAATGGAAGCTGAACAAAGACGACCTGAAGAGGGGATCAGGCCGACTTTTCTTCCTGATCTATGCCTTTCTTAGTAAGTACTATCGGCTCGGAAATGTTTTTAATCACTTCTGCCGTAATAACAACCTTGGATATATCCTTTCTCGAGGGAATTTCGTACATCAGGTCAACCATTATACTCTCAAGAATGGATTTCAAGCCTCTTGCCCCGGTGTGTCTTTTAATTGCTTCGTTGGCAACTTCCTCTATTGCATCCGGTGTGAACTCCAGTTCCACTCCCTCCATTTCAAAGGTTTTTTTGTACTGTTTTATAAGAGCATTCTTGGGTTCAACAAGAATCCTCTTTAGTTCTTCCTTGCCCAGTTCATGCAGAGGTGCTACCACCGGCAACCTGCCTATAAATTCTGGAATAAGTCCGTATTTAATAAGATCGTCAGGATGAACATATTTTATAATTTCATCAAGTTTTTTCTCGTCTCTCCTTTTAATATCAGCACCAAAACCGATTGTTTTATTGGAGATACGTCTTTCGATGATTTTATCAAGGCCAACAAAGGCTCCGCCGCATATAAAGAGGATATTCTTCGTGTTGATCTTAATCATCTCCTGATGTGGATGTTTTCTACCTCCCTGCGGTGGAACCGATGCAATAGTTCCTTCAATAATTTTTAGAAGAGCCTGCTGTACCCCTTCTCCTGAAACATCTCTGGTAATTGAGGGATTTTCGCTCTTTCTTGAAATCTTATCTATCTCGTCTATGTATACAATTCCCACTTCTGCCTTTTTTATATCGTCCCCTGCATTCTGGATTAGCTTTAGTAGAATATTTTCAACATCCTCACCTACGTAGCCAGCCTCTGTTAATGTTGTGGCATCGGCAATTGTAAATGGTACATTTAACTTTCGAGCCAGAGTTTGAGCAAGGAGTGTTTTGCCGCTTCCCGTAGGCCCTATAAGAAGTACATTACTCTTTTCCAGTTCAACATCGTCATCGGGATTCCGGGATAGATGGTTTATCCTCTTGTAATGATTATACACAGCAACAGAAAGAATTTTTTTCGCATACTCCTGGCCAATTACGTATTGATCGAGGAAATCCTTGATTTCGGACGGTGTTGGTAGAACATCGAGGTTTATCTGCACCTCATCACCGAACATTATTTCATTGCATAGCTCAACGCATTCGTCGCATATATATACACCGCCAGGCCCTGCCACCATTTTT
>JALXDB010000421.1 GCA_026990615.1 Spirochaetota bacterium | reverse complement strand
GGCGCCTGTGACGAAGGATTTTGCTGATGAGATAGGAGCTGATGGCTGGGCGCCTGATGCGGTATCTGCGAAGGATCTGGTATTAGAGTTGATGGGTATAAAATAAATTAGGAGGTAAAAGATGAGAAGCAACTATGAAGTAAATGATGGGGCAGGACTTTCGGTAATATCAGATGAAGAGGTAAGAAGAATACTAGCTGCGGCTTTTGAAATACTGGAAAGAACAGGAGCCCAGTATCACGATAAAGAATCTATAGAAATATTAAAAAAAGGAGGATGCTGGGTTGAGGGAAATGTAGTAAAGATACCTACCAAACTAGTTGAATGGGCAATAAGAACTGCACCGTCAAAGGTAACACTTTACAATAGTAGAACAGGCGAAGTGGCGATGAGGCTTGAAGGAAACAATGCATATTTTGGAACAGGATCTGACACGCCATTTTTTATAGATCCTTACACCGGGAACAGAGTACCTGCTAGTAAAAATAGTGTGGCTATGGCTACAAAGGTGATAGATGCATTACCTAACCTTGATTTTGTCATGTCGCTTGGGATAGTTCAGGATGTACCACAGCTCGTGTATGACAGGCATCAATTTAAGGCGATGGTACTTAATACATCAAAGCCAATAGTTATAACTGCAATAGATATTGACGGGTATGCAGATATAATAGAGATGTGCGAGGCTGTAGTGGGCGGAGAAGAGGAGCTCATTAAACGACCGTTTATGACCCTTTATGCAGAGCCGATTAGCCCGCTTGTTCATTCGGAGGAGGCAGCTCAGAAACTTGTACTTGCGGCAAAAAAGAAGCTTCCGGTTGTTTATACACCGTGTATTATGGCGGGTAGTACAGTTCCAATGACCCTGGCTGGGGCCATAGCAAATGGGATTGCAGAGAGCTTGAGCGGTCTTGTTTTAAACCAGCTTACAAGTGAAGGTAGTCCCTTCATAATGGGTGGAGTTTTTACAATTATGGATCAGAATACAACTATATTCTCTTACGGAGCTCCGGAGTTTGACATAATGATGACAGCTCTGGCAGATATATCAAATTATATAAACATACCTATGTTTGGGACTGCCGGATGCACAGATTCAAAGCTTGTTGATGAACAGGCTGCTATTGAAGATGCTATTTCGATAGTTATGTCAGCATTATCGGGAGCGAATTTGATCCATGATGTTGGATATATTGAACACGGAAATACAGCTTCACTTGAAAATCTTGTCATCTCGGATGAACTGATTGGATATGCAAGGAGAATAGTCAGAGGAATTGAAGTTAACGATGATACTCTTGCAACAGATATCATTGATAAAGTTGGACCAGCCGGGAATTTTCTCGGTGAGGAACATACAATAAAGTATTTCAAAACGGAGACCTGGTATCCTGAGCTTTTCAGAAGAGATATATACGATAATTGGGTAATGGGAGGTAAAAAAACACTCACGCAGAGGGCCAATGAGAAGGTTAAAGATATTTTGGAGAATTATGAGCCCGAACCTCTGCCCAAGGATGTACAGAAAAAATTGAAGGAGATAATTGAGAGAGCTGAAAAGAAAATACTGTAAAAAGGTGAGAAGTAAGATCATATTGCGAAGATGGATTTCACAGGAAAGTATTTTACAATACAAATATTCTATAATTTAGGAGAAGGAAATGGAGTATACAAGAGCCAGATACAGGGTTAATAGAACAATGAAATTTAATCTGTTTACGGATGACCAAAAAGAAGAGATTTATTACGCAGCTATTGAAATACTTGAAAGAACGGGAGTTGATGTACACAGTGAAGAAGCCCTGGAGATATATAAAAAGGCCGGTTGCTGGGTTGATGGAAACAGGGTAAAATTCCCGGCCGGACTTACAGAGTGGGCAGTGAGAACCGCTCCATCTCAGATTATTATATACGACAGGGATGGAAACAAAGCGATGGAAGTTGGAGGTAAAAATACGTATTTTGGGCCCGGGCCGACGAATACCTACCATATGGATATCTATAAAGAGGAGAGGAGAAAACCCACAACCAAAGACAATGAAAATGCTGCCAAGGTATGTGATTATTTAAAGAACATAGATTTTGTTATGGATCTTGGTACTCCTCGGGATGTTACTCCTACACTGGCCGATGTATATGCCTTTAAATCTATGATAAACAACACAAAAAAGCCAATAGTTCACTGGGGCTTTGACATTGATCAGTACGAGGATATAGTGGAGATTGCATCTATAGTGGCTGGTGGGCTTGAAGAACTGCAGAAAAGGCCGTTTATACTGTTGTATTCCGAGTCAAGTCCTCCTCTTGTCCACTCAGCGGAGGCAATAAACAAAGCAATATTCGCGGCAAAGAAGAGAATACCGATTATATATACTCCCTGTGTGATTTCAGGTGCAACCTCACCAGCGACCCTTGCCGGAACAATCGCACAGGGTATTGCCGAAAGTCTGCCGGGGGTAATTGTGTCACAGCTTGTTAAGGAGGGATCGCCAATAGTCATAGGTGGTGTATACGGGATAATGGATATGAAGACAACCATCTACAGCTACGGGAGTCCGGAATTTCAGGTGCTCCAGGCCGGTGTTGCTGAAGTCGCACATTATATGAATATGCCGGTTTTTGGTACTGCAGGATGTACAGATTCTCATATTCTTGATGCACAGGCAGCGGCCGAGTCAGCCATGAGTATTCTAATGGCTGCATTATCCGGTGCAAATATTGTGCATGATGTTGGATACACAGCTGCAGGGGCTACGGGTTCTCTTTTCCAGCTGGTAATGGGTGATGAGGTTATAGGGATGGTTAAAAGGATAGTGAGGGGGTTTAAGGTTGATGAGTATTCCCTTGCCGTTGATGAAGTTGTGAAGGCAAAACCCGGCGGTGAACATATAACCTCAATGCACACCTACAAGAATTTCAAAAAGGAGACATGGTTTCCTACACTTATGGATAGGTGGAGGTACAGTGAATGGAAAACCATGAAGGGTGCAAAGAGTATGGGGGACAAGATTAAAGAAAAAACAAGAGAAATAGTGGAAAACTATGATCCACCTCATCTTAGCGAGGATGTTTTGAAGAAGATAGATGAGGTTATAAAGAAAGCTGAAGAGAGAGAAGCTAAAAAGTATGAAGAAACGCACAAGAAAAAATCAAAATAACAAAAACGATTAAGGAGGTAGCAAGGTGGCAGATTTTGAAGGCTTGGCAGAAGGAGTAATAAAGGGGGAGATAGAGAGGGTAGCGGATCTTACCCGTAAAGCTGTTGATGAGGGTACAGATCCCATGGATATAATAAACAAAGGATTGATGAGCGGGATGAATGTAGTGGGAGAGAGGTTCAAGGCTGGGGAGATGTTTGTGCCGGAGGTATTGATGTCGGCGAAGGCGATGACGGCGGGGATGGAGATAGTGAAGCCGTTGATAGTAGGAGAGGGGTTACCCTCTAAGGGGAGGGTAATACTTGGGACGGTAAAAGGGGATTTACATGACATAGGGAAGAAGCTTGTGGGGATGATAATGGAGAGTGCTGGGATAGAGGTAATAGACCTTGGGACTGATGTGGCGCCTGAAGATTTTGCGGCGAGTATAAAGGAGAAGGAGCCTGATGTGATAGGTATGAGTGCGTTGTTGACGACGACGATGTTATCGATGAAGGACACGATAGAGGTATTGGAGGAGGAAGGGATAAGGGATAAGGTGAAGGTGATAGTAGGTGGGGCGCCTGTGACGAAGGATTTTGCTGATGAGATAGG
>JALXDB010000420.1 GCA_026990615.1 Spirochaetota bacterium | reverse complement strand
CAATTGGTTAAAGGGAAAGGGGGCAATTTAATAAAAATGCAAAACCAAAAAAATTCGCCCTTGTGGTATTGGGAGGAAATTCTAGGGAGGCTAAAACAGGCAGGATATTTACCCCTTAAAATTAAATTAGTCCTTTTTTAAAAGATTCAATATCCTGGTCAATAATCTAGTCAATAATTACAGATATAAGATGCTTTGTATAGGTAAACTGTTATTGCCCGAAGGGGGACTCGAACCCCCATGGGGAAACCCCCACTAGATCCTGAATCTAGCGCGTCTACCAGTTCCGCCATCCGGGCATTGCTTCATCTTAATGATAATAATTTAATAAGAAAAATTCAATTCAAAATATGGTCCTCATTATGCAAAAGTGTGTAAAAGTACTTTTGTTTTTAACAGCCATGTCAGTTACTATTTTTATGTCAATTTTTATCGTAATTATGTTATGTTAAGTAGTGTTAAAAAGTAACTTAATTATTATTTTGTATAATGTTATTATGATTTAGAATACACTACAAGGAGGCTATGATGAAAGAGTACGGTGTTGGAATTATCGGTGCAGGTTTTATGGGCAAGACCCATACGTACGATTACATAAATATTCCCCTCTTTTATGAGAATCCTGGATTTAAAATCAGACTTGTAGGTATTTGCAACAGAACCCTGTCAAAGGCCGAAAAACTAAAAGATATGTTTAATTTCGATTTTGCAACATCGAATTATGAGGACCTGTTGGAGAGAAAAGATATAGATATAATTGATGTCTGCACCCCGAACGATGTACACCATGCACAGATTATAGCAGCAGTGGAGGCGGAAAAGAACCTGTACGTTGATAAGCCTCTCTGTATCAGTGATGATGAGGCCGACGATATAGTTTCAAGGGTAAATGCATTGAAGATTATACATCAGATGGCATTTAATATGAGGTTCTATCCTGCAGTGAAAAAAATGAAGATGCTTATTGATGACGGTTTTATTGGCGAGCTTATAAGTTTCAGGGTGACGTACTACCATGCAAGTAATCTTAATCCAAAGGTATCGAGGGGATGGAGGCAGGACCTTAAGCGCGCCGGAGGAGGAGTACTCTACGATATGGGATCGCATGCACTGGATATCGTTTACCACCTGCTTGGTAGGTTTAAAAGACTCACAATGAGCAGCAGAATCATTTTCCCTGAAAGAATGGATGAAACAGGCAGGATGGTTAAAGTTGAAACTGAGGACCACGTGATGGTAAGCTGTGAGATGGAAGATGGATCACTAGGGACTGTAGAAGTGTCCAAGGTTATACTTGGCAGCAACGATGATCTAAATATACAGATTTTTGGTACAAAGGCAGCTATTAAATTTAACACCATGAACCCTAACTTTCTGTTTATCTATGATTCAACAGACCCGGACAGGCCTATAGGCGGGAATAGGGGGTACAAAGCCGTTGAAACTATAAATAAAGATTCGGATTCTTCAACAAATTTCCCTGGGCCTAGATTCCCAATTGGATGGCTCAGAGCACATGTTGCATGCCACTACAACTTTTTAAAAAATCTGAATCAGGGCAGTCAGCCAAGACCTTCTATCCAGGATGGAGCTTACATACAGAAAGTTATGAATGCCCTTTACAGGGTAAATAATACCGGAGAATGGGTTGAATCGCCTGCATAGCATCCATTAATCAAGTATTGCTCTTTCTAAATCTTTCAGGACAACAGATGCTTTGCCCTGAAGAAATATATCAGTAATGGTATATGTATAGTTTGAGGGTTCGACATTGATTTCGATGATTTTGGCTCCATTGTTTTTTGCAGCTCCGGGTATCAAAGAAGCAGGATAGATCTCGCCGGTTGTTCCAATTACAAGCATTACATCGGTTTTTGGTACAACTTCGCTGACCTCTCTGATTGCCTTTTCCGGGATGGATTCACCGAAAAAAACTATATCAGGTTTCAGTACTCCTCCGCAGCTACAGGTCGGAGGGTCCTGTTTAATCAGTTCGTCTGTTGTTTCATAAACTCTGCCGCATTTCAGGCATCTAAGGTAACGGAGTGTCCCGTGGTATTCAGTTACATTCCTGTTCCCAGCCTTATGGTGAAGTGTATCGATGTTTTGGGTAATGATCCATTTCAATATGCCTCTTTTCTCAAGCCTTGCCAAAACAAGGTGAGCTTCGTTTGGTTCTGCATTTGCGTATGATCCGTAGAATATGGATTTCAAAAGCCTCCAGCTTTCAACAGGATTTTCGTAGAATCTACTTAGTTCCAAAAGGGAAGGGTCAAACTTTGACCACAATCCATCTTTTCCCCTAAAGGGAGGGATTCCGCTTTCTACTGAAATGCCTGCGCCTGTAAAGGCTGTTAAATATTTTGATCTTTTTATAAGATCTGCTGCTTCTATCAATTTATCTTTATCAATATTTTCATTCATTGTAAACACCCTGTAAAATGGAATACAAAAACTCACCTCAATATGTTAAAATTACCTAAAAATATAAGAAAAGAATAATGTTTTTGGAGGTTTGTCCAATGGGGTTTTTTGATGGAATGAGTGTTCTGGTAACAGGTGGAGGAAGGGGGATTGGGAGGGCTATTGCCCTTGCCTATGCATCAGAGGGAGCAGACCTGTTTATAACATCCAGAACTGAGAAGGAGTTAAAGGAGGTGTCCGAGGAGATAAAGTCCAGGGGGGTTAAAGGTGGATACTATGTTTGCGATATTTCTGATCCAAAACAGGTCGAGAAAATGGTGGATGAGGCAAATAAGTTTATGGGCAAAGTTGACATCCTCGTAAATAATGCGGGTATTTTTATAATGAGCGAAGCCAAGGATATGAGTATCAACGAGTGGCAGATGATTATTAATGTAAATCTCAATGGTATGTTTTACTGTACCCATTTTGTCCTACCGGGAATGATAGAGAGACGGTTCGGAAATATTATTAATATTTCTTCCATGGCTGGGAAAAAGTTTTATCTTAAGCAGAGTGCTTATGTTGCAAGCAAGTTTGGAGTTGTGGGATTTTCAAAAACGCTTGCAGCCGAGTTAAGGCCCTACAATATAAAGGTTCACGTTATATGTCCTGGTGGCGTTGATACCCAGCTGGTAAAACAGCATAATTTCCCGCCCGGGTCAACTATTAAACCTGAAGAAATAGCGGATGTTGTACTATTTTTAACGAAGCAGAGAAGAGAGATAACAATCGATGAAGTGATGATTAGAAGGATAGGAGCAGATCCGTTTTAGTTTTGTATTTGTATTTTATTATTTTATGGATGAAAAAACCCATGATGTGGTGTATTGGCGATGGCAAAATGTGCAGTTGATATGCCTTTATGAGATTCATCGTTTTTAAACTAAATAGATCTGAAACTGTTTTTATCAAAAACAGGAATCTTTTAATATGGAGGTGCAGATGGAGAGATCGGGGATTGCCGCTTCAGGCTTGTTTGTAATAGACCATGTAAAGATAGTAAACACATGGCCTGAGCAGGGGATGCTCTCAATAATTCTTGAGGAAAAAAGGGCCAACGGTGGATGTGCCTACAATGTTCTTAAAGACCTGGCACTTCTTAGATCCCATATATCTTTGAAGGCTGTTGGCCTTGTAGGTGATGACGAGGATGGAAGGTATATACTAAATGATTTAAGCACTCTGGGTGTTGATATTGATCTGTTGAGGGTGTTAAAAGGAGTTAATACCCCCTATACAGACGTAATAACGGTTAAAGATACAGGTGTAAGAACGTTTTTCTTTAACAAAGGGACCTGTGCCCATCTTGATATTGAGCATTTTGATTTTGCAAAGATTCAGGCCAAAATATTTCATATAGGTTATCTCCTTATACTTGACAGGCTGGATGAGGAAGACCCGGATTACGGTACGAGAATGGCAAGATTGCTGCATCTTGCCCGGAAGAGCGGTTTGAAAACTTCCATAGATCTTGTAAGTGAAAGCAGCAACAGATTCAGCAAAATAGTCCCTCCTTCGTTGAAGTACACCGATTACCTGATTATAAATGAGATTGAAGCAGGCAACACTACGGGATTAAAAATCAGGATGCCCGATGGAACCTTAAATGTGGAAAATCTTAAAAAGTCCTTTGAGATCCTTGCAGCTAATGGGAACAGTGAACTCATCTGCATACATTTTCCGGAAGGGGCTTATGCTGCCATGAAGGATCGAGGCCCAATTTTTATCCCGTCCCATGAACTGCCAGAAGGATTTACCAGAGGAACTGTAGGGGCGGGGGATGCGTACTGTGCAGGCATGCTCTACGGAATGCATGAGAAATGGGATTTGGAGAGGAGTATGAGATTTGCAGGGGCTATGGGTGCTATATGTTTGAGCGACCCAACAACTTCCGGCGGAATGAAGAATATAGATGAAACGATAAAGTTTATGAATCAGGTTCCTCTGCGCGAACCTCCCGAGGGCCTGTAATTAAAAACGGAGAAATAGGCCTGCTCCCAGATAGGGTAGTACTAAGGTTTCATCACCGTATAACTGGGGTATCGGATAGTTGAACTCCACTCCTATTCTAATCTTTTTAAAAGAGTAGTTTATCCCAATTCCCGGAGTGAATCCAAAACCGTTCCCCCATTTTCCTCCTATAAAGTACTCCAGAGCTACTGGAGCATAAATGGTAAACCTGTTCCAGAGCTTTATTCCGGGGATTATGCCCACAGATGAGTTAATAGCAAAAAAATCGTTCTTGGGTTCGAACAAAACGGTCTCTGAAGTAAACCCGGTCATCAGAAATATATCTGTTTTGATAAGCTGATAGTAAGTATCGAGTGATATATCGTAAGAATTGCCTGAATAACCGCCGGAAGCCCTGATCTCTAGTTCATCGGTTAGCCCATATTCCAGGGATAAAACAGTAGGGAAGTATAAGTAGCTTTCAACTCCCGCTTCAAGAGAGCCTCTGTTTAGTGTTTCGGCTGGAATATACCTGCCCTGTTTCACTACGATGGGACTCCATGTACACGAATACAGAAATAAAAATGAGGCAATTAACAGTATAAATAGTACTACCTGTGCTTTCTTATGGAATTTCCCCTTTCTTCCCATAACCGGCTCCAGTTTTTAGCATATGAAATGATTTGAATATAAGGATTACAATATAAAATATAAAAAATTAATCCTGTTGCTTCAATACTAAAAAAATCAAAACTACATTAGATCTTCTATTGACGATTATTCATCATCCAGATTATATTAATTCTGTTCTTCGGGGCAGGGTGAAATTCCCGACCGGCGGTATAGCCCGCGAGTCACTGAAAAAGACATAATATCTGTCTTTTTCAGTGATTGATCTGGTGAGATTCCAGAGCCGACGGTAAAGTCCGGATGGGAGAAGAACAAACCTACCGTTACAGTCATGGTTTGTTCATACCCTTAAACTTAATCGGTAAAACAGCTTAAATGCCCCGGTATTTGTAAAAATTTACAGTTTGACGTGGGGCAAATTTCATGTCTTCTCTGACCATTTCAAGAAATCTAAACTTTATTGAATTTAAAGATGTTTGTATGAGCTTTCCGCTGAAGAAGGGGGAAGCTATAAATGTTCTTTCAGGTATTAACCTTCGGATAAAAAGGGGAGAATTTGTTACCATTGTGGGTGCCTCCGGAAGTGGGAAAACCACAATCCTTAAACTTATCTCCGGTTTACTAACACCCACGAAGGGTGTTGTGAAGATAAAAGGAGAGCCGGTACACAATTTAAGAAAAGATACCGGTAATGTTTTTCAGCGGCCCACCCTTCTTCCATGGAGAACAGTACTCAAGAATATTCTGCTGCCCGTTGAGGTTATTAAGGGGCGTGTTGAAGAAAGTGATATTAAAAGGGCCAAAGAGTTGATTGTAATGATGGGGCTGGAAGGGACCGAGGATATGTATCCAGCGGAGTTGTCGGGGGGAATGCAGCAGCGTGTATCAATTGCAAGGGCCCTGATACTTGACCCAGAAATACTTCTGCTGGACGAACCTTTTGGCTCCCTCGATTCAATTACCAGGGAACGTTTGAATATTCTGCTGATGGAAATATGGCAAAAAACAGGAAAAACAATCGTATTTGTCACTCACAGCATATCAGAGGCCGTACTTTTATCCACCAAGATAGTGGTGCTCTCAAAATCACCGGGTAAAATAGTGGATATCATTGAGATTGATTCTGAAAAAAAGGGCAGGGGAGAGGAGATCTTTTCTTCTGAATACATAACCAGAATGGTTATCGAAGTTAGAAGGAGGGTTAAGGATGTGTGGAAAAAGGAAGTTAGCAAGAAGGTAAAGGATATCAGGGTCCAAACTCCAAGAGACGATCTTAAAACTGTATTTGCAAGGCACTACGAGTATCTGTTAATTCCAGTAGGAGTTGCTCTGTTTGTATTTATATGGATGGTTATGTCGAGGGTTACAGGCCTTCCCGAATTTATCCTTCCCGCACCGGGAGTGGTAATGGAGAGATTTTTAAATGCGGTTAGAGACGGGTTGATAGGTAGAAATTTCCTTGTAACGATGTTTGAAAGCCTTGCCGGTTTCTTTTTGGGAGCCTCCATTGGATTTGTACTGGGCTATATACTGGCAAAGAGCAGGGTTTTAGAGAGGTTGCTTTCTCCATATATAGTGGCCATGCAGGCAATTCCGGTTGTCGCCCTTGCCCCGATTTTAATTATATGGTTCGGTTTTGGTATTAAGACAAAGGTGTTTATTGCAGCCATAATAATATTTTTTCCTGTACTGATAAACAGTATTGTGGGGATCAGGTCAGCCGACAGCGAGATAATGGAGTTGATGATGTCTCTGAATGCAGGGCCCATCAAAACCTTTTTTAAACTGGAGCTTCCCTCGGCCCTGCCTGTTATTTTTGGTGGACTGAAGATGGGAATAACCTTTTCTGTGATCGGTGCGGTTGTCGGTGAGTTTCTCGGTGCCGCTTCTGGCCTTGGCTCTTTGATAAATATGGCAAGGGCGAGTTTTGATACCCCGCTTGTTTTTGTAAGTGTAATCCTTTTAGGGGCCATGGGCATCGGTTTTTATCTTATTGTTTCTTTGATCGAATTTCTTGTTGTTGGAAGGAGAGTTCACAATAGATAGTTGGAATACATTTAAAAATATATGACTGGAGGTTGTTATGTTTAAAAGATTCATTATGATATCTCTTGTTTTAGTAGTTGCATTTGTTTTCCCTTTTTATGTGTCTGCTTCTCAAAGCATAAAGATAGCCATGGGGTACATTCCAAATGTACAATTTGCACCGTATTACATTGCAAAAGAGATGGGGTATTTCAGCAATGAAGGGCTCAATGTAAAGTTTGACTACGGAATGTCCACTGATATTATGTCACTTGTTTCGCAGGGGGCAATCGATTTTGGTATATCCGATGGTGACCAGGTTATAGTTGCAAGAAGCAGGGGGCTAAAATTAAAATCTGTATATGCGATGTATGTTAAATATCCTGTTTGTGTTGTATCTCTCCTTGAAAAGGGAATAAGTAAGGTTTCAGATTTAAGAGGAAAGCGAATTGGGGTCCCGGGGGCTTACGGCTCTAATTACATTGGACTTCAGCTACTTCTCAACAGTGCCGGCATGTCTTTAAGGGATATAAAACTTATAACGATCGGCTATACCCAGATTGAAAGCCTGCTTTCAAATAAGGTTGATGCAGCAACTGTGTATGTCAACAATGAAGTTGTGGTTTTAAAAGGGATGGGGGAAAAGGTGAATGTTTTAAGAGTGTCGGATGTAAGCCCTATTGTTTCTGCTGTGATTGTTACTGGTGATAAAATGATACAGAGGCAACCTGCACTGGTTAGAGGATTTATAAGGGCAGTAAAGAGGGCATCCGAGTATATCTACAATAAAAATGGTGATGTTATGGACATTCTGAAAAAATATATCCCAACTCTTACTGTTAACAATATAGAGCTGAACAGAAGGGTTTTAAAGGCAAGTATGGACCTCTGGATTGATGATGATGTAAAGAAACACGGTTTCGGTTATACCACACTCAGCGACTGGAAGCGTTCTATTGACGCCCTTTTTAGAATAGGGGCTATTAAATCCAGAGTAACCCCTCAGGAATGCTACACTAACGAGTTTCTTAAATAATTATTCAGAACAAATATTTTAATGATGGAGCTATCTATTGATTGTAGATACTGGTATTTTGAACGGGCAATATTCAGTGTAAAGTAGTTTAGAGGTTTTTAGATGAAAAAGCTTAAACTGTTCATTTTGCTTTTTATAACTGAAAGGGGCATTGGTTATGCCCCTTTTTTATTCGTATTTATAAACTGTTTTATCTGTAGCAAAGATGATGTAAACGGCCTCGTTGTTATCAACAGCAATTCCGGCAGGTTGATATGGAGGAATTGACCATTCTGTTACAAATTCGCCATCTGCATCGTATTTTTTGATGTAGTCGTGGTAATTATTCCCGTCGTATGTCTCAAGGGCCACATACAGATTTCCTGCACTGTCGCATACGGCATCAATTATCCATTTATCTTCGTACATATCTTTTAAAACAGAGCCGTCGTTTATGCTGTACTTGGTAATTTTGTTTTCCGAATTGCTGTATGCGACATACACCTCGTCTTCATTGACGGGTGCTATACATTCAAAGAGCTCATCAACGGGAATATATACTTCGATTTCATTGTATATACTAACCGAGGTATCAGTTTTTTGAACAATGTTTCCCGAGTCACTTGAAGCAAGAGAGTAAATAAATCCGTCATGAGAAGCCTTCATACTATAAAATCCGAAGTTGTCATTAAAGTCGTTTACAAGGATGAAATCAGGGAATATATATTTATATTCCTTAAGCCAATTGTTGTAATTTTCACCATTGTAGGAGTATCCACCCAGAAAGATATTCCCTCCAATGAATTCTATGGAGCCCGGTTCAGAAGGCATTTCTGCCATTGTCTGAAAGTCAAGCTGGTTCCCAAATACTTCAACGTAGAAATATCCTCCATCTGTATCCTTTTCAAGCACATAGATGTTGCCGATGTCATCTACAGTAATGTCTATGGGTGTGTACTGAATCCGGTTATACATGGCTAGTTGATAGTCGCTCTTTACACTGTATTCCGGTTGGTTATTATCTTTATTTTTATTAAGGCCTAGGAAATCGGTGAGCCATGTGCAGGATGTAAGAAAGGTTAGAAATACGAGTAATATAAATAACATAAGATATATTTTTAATCTTTTTAATATTAAGATTGAAAATATCATTTTTTCCCTCCCCGGAGTGAATGTTGGCTATCTTCAGATTTTGAATTACGAGTCAAAAATGTAAGCAAGTATTATTGATATTTTAGAGCAGCGATAATTGTCGTTTACATAGAATTATTATAACACAAATAGATAATAATTAAATATATATTTTTACTGCAGTTCTTTTTGTATTTTTTATAATGAAGAATTTCATTTTATATCTTGCACGGTTCAGAACTTTATCTACTGTTAAGTCAGGGTTATGATAAGCCGTATATGGTGTTATTTATTGATTTATAATGATGTTTGGATAGCTTTTAGTAGAGGTTCTTAATGACTGAATGCTGAATTGATAGGTACAATTTTTAACTCTTGCTTTTATCCAGCAGGTTATATGATTTCTATTTTGCCGCCTTCTTTCAGAATATAGCTTTTACCTTCCTGTGCTATCTGGAAACCGGCCTTTACAAGACCTGGATCCGTGTGATATACAAATAACTGGCCTTTAACCTTTTGCTTAAATTTTAGAAGTTCTTCATAGTAAGTGTGAACGGTTTTTGGATTTGAAAAATCGACCTCGTGAAAAATCAAGCAGCAATCATCGAACCATTCGGGTTTTAGATCATCCCTCTTTAGTTCGGATACTATTGCTTCATCGTATTTGTTGTCTCCAGAAAAACCCCAGCAGCAAGATCTGTATTTCATTTTTAAGCCGAGAGTCCCGTAAGGTATGATATGGTGGTTCCACCGTGCATGAATTGTAAGTTCTCCCAGTTTCAGGGGCTTTTCCGGGGTGACACTGATCAGATCAATATATTTTTCTATATCGGAAAATAGCGGCCTGAACTGTTCAACAAGAACTTTGTATATCCCGGGTGCCGTGATCAGCTTTATTTTTTTGTTGTTTTCAACTGCTCTTTTCAGGCAGGCTGTAAAGCCTGAGATGTGATCCTCGTGGTTGTGGGTTATAAGCAGGTGGGTTACCTCATCCCAGTGGATACCAAATCTTCCGAGGGAGAAGGCCGGCTGTGCTGCAGGGTCGATCCATATTTTATAGTTTCCGGCTTTAACAAGAAAACTAGAAGTGGTCCCCACAAAGCCGTTTCCGTTACCTATAACTTTAATCTCAAAATCCCCCTCATTATTTTTTTTGGAAAACCGTGTAGACAAACCAGCGAGAAATTTTTCTATATATTCTCTACTTTTTTCAAAGGATGGAATGGATTTGTATAGAACATTTCCTCCCTCGGAGATTGTTACCTGATCATTCAACAATCTAATTTCAAGATTACCGGATCTAAAAACATTTTCGTTGTTTAGGTACTGGCTTTTAAAGTATCTTTCAAGCCAGTCTGTTTCAACAATTTTTCTCCCGGTCGGTTCGAAGTAGTACGGATAAATGGTTTTCAGATTGCTGTAAAGCTGGTCAATGTTTTCATTAATTCCTATGTAAAGTGGAGGCTTCTTTACCGATGCTGCATATCCCCAGAAATTAAACTCCTCACCGGTTCTATTGTCCCCGCCTTGAGAAAATATCCAGTCCGGTACTACAACTATATCTTCATTGATACTGTACTTTCCTGTAAGCTTTAATATGTCCGGCATGCTGCCTATTCTAATTGTTTTATTACCCGTTAAAACAACATCAACATATATGGAATCATTTCCAATTTGAAGCCAGTTATTAGTAATTTTTTTTAATACGTTGAATTCCAATTAATAATCCCTCCAGTTTTTGCATTTATATCCAAATATTTTATTTGCTCGACTGCAATATCTTTTTTATTGTATCAAGCATGTTTCTCGTGTCTTCCTCGGTTAAATGTCCCATATTGGCAATTTGAAACATATTTTTATCGAGGAGCGGTCCTTTTCCAGGATAGAGGACGTAACCCTCCCTGTCCATTCTATCAATGAAGGATGTTACACTAATGGACTCCGGCAGAAAAACAGAGGTAACTGTATTGGACATAATACTCTCATCATCAATCAGCATCTTGAGACCCATGTCTCTTATATCCTGTCTTATCATATTTGACAATTTTTTGTATCTCTTGATCCTGTTTTCAAGCCCTTCCTCAAAAAGCTCATCCAGCGCCTTTTGCAGCATTATGAATTGGACTACCTCCGGTGTGTTTGGCGTTTGATTGTTTTCTTCTGCGAATTTGATATGTGCCTGAAGGTTCAGGTAGATATTTTTTCTTTTCACGTTTTTTATCTGTTCAATGGCGCTTCTATTTACACATGCAAATGATAGCCCCGGAGGACCGGCAACCGATTTATTTGGAACACCGGTGCAGAAATCTATGTTATCCCTGACCATGTTCACATCTTCTCCACCCACTGCGCTGATTGCATCCACAAAGAAGAGTTTGTTGTATCTTTTTGCGAGCTTTCCGATCTCGCCAACGGGATTTATCATGCCCGTACTGGTTTCATGAAATACCACTGCTATTAACTTTATCTTGCTTTCATTCTTTAGAGCCGACTCTATCTGATTTAGGTCGGGATATTTCCCCCATTCATATTTAATTTCTACAAGGTCTATTTGGTAGCAGTTGATAATATCTTTCAGTCTGTTTCCGAACTCTCCGTTGGTTACAAGTAGAACCTTATCTTCCTGATCAACAGTTGAAGATAGTATCATCTCGTTTGATGCTGTCCCTGAACCGCTAACAACAACAGAGAGATATTCCTCCTCATTGGCCTTAAATAATTTGACTATATCTTTTCTTAATTTTGCATAGAGTTCTTCGAACATTGGACTCCTGTGGCAAATATCCGGGCTAAGGGCTGCTTTTTTAACAGTTTCGGTTGTTATTACCGGACCCGGTGAAAAGAGTAGTTTTCTTTCAATCATTTTATCCCCCAGATAGTTATTAAGTGTGGTTGTATATTCCGTAATTCTTAATCTTTCTTTGTATAGCCGCTCAAAATAGCGGGTAAACCCAGCATCCCTGTAACAGCCATTAGAAAGACACTGACAGCATTTATCTGCGGTGTTATACCGAACCTGAGCCTTGAGTAGAGAAGTACTGGAAGTGTTGGATTTGTTCCTATTAAAAAATAGGTAGTGTTAAAGTTGTTAAAAGAATATAAAAAGGATATAACAGCAGCTCCGAGTATTGAAGGAAGAAGGAACCTGAATGTAACGAGGGTT
>JALXDB010000419.1 GCA_026990615.1 Spirochaetota bacterium | reverse complement strand
CTATTAATAAGAGTAAAAGAACAGAAAAGCTGCCAAAAAAGTAGTAAAGTATAAAGAGCATTCCGTTAAAAAAATAGGATATGTACTGGTATATCTTAAAGTACTGTTCGTTAAGCATTCTCCTGATTATTCTGTTTATTTCCATAGTAGACAGGATTGAAACTAAAAAGAAAAGTACAAATACAGGAAGATAGTTTAGATATGAAATTTCTATCGCAGTAACAACCAATGGGATTAATAATAGAGAAACAAATATTCTTGTAAGCATTACATTTTACTATGAATGATAGATATTTAAACCTCCAAACCTTCTATCCCTCTTTGAATAGTCCTCCAGAGCCTTTTTAAATAATTTTGAAGTAAAATCCGGCCAGAGAGTTCTTGTTACCCAGATTTCTGTATAGGCACTCTGCCAGAGCAGAAAATTGCTTATTCGAAGCTCCCCGCCGGTTCTTATCAAAAGATCGGGATCCGGTATTCCTGCCGTATACATGCTTTCCGAGATAAGTTCTTCGTTTATCTCTTCGGGTTTCACATCTCCATTCAGAACCTTTCCAGAGATTTTTTTTACAGCTTCAATGATTTCACTTCTGCCGCTGTAGTTGAACGCAATGTTCATTACAAGTCTTTTATCTTCGTAGTTTCTGTCAGGGGTGTCATTACTTTTCATATCCACAATTATTCTTCTGATAGACGGGGGCAACCCCTCGAGGTCACCGAGATGCCTGAAGAAAACTCCTTTTTTCTTAAACTTATCAAACTCCCTTTTAAAGAAGTACTCCGCTAGTTTCATTATTGTGCTTACTTCGGTTATCGGACGTTTCCAGTTCTCCTTGGAAAAAGCATAGACTGTGAGGTATTTAATACCTATATCGAGGCAGGTATTTACTATTTCTTTAAGTCTATTGGCTCCTTTTCTATGCCCTTCAGTTCTGGGGAGCCCCCTTCTTTCAGCCCACCTCCCGTTTCCGTCCATTATAATCGCCACATGGACGGGCAGTTTTGTATACTGGCTTTTGTCCTTTGTCATTAACTAAACTTCCATTATCTCTTCAATCTTGGCCTCAAGCAGGTCGTTGACCTCTTTTATAAATTCATCTGTTATCTTCTGTATTTCTTCAAGAGTTTTTTTAGAATCATCCTCACTCACATGTCCTTCCTTTTCGGCCTTTTTTACTTCCTCATTGCCGTCCCTTCTGATATTTCTTATTGCTATTCTTGCCTCTTCTGCCTTTGCCTTGGCAATTTTAACCAGATCCTTGCGTCTCTCCTCTGTCAGAGGAGGGATCGCTATTCTTATAACCTTGCCATCATTGGTCGGATTCAACATCAGATCAGATTTCTGTATAGCCTTTTCAATGATTGTAAGGGCTCCCTTGTCCCAGGGTTGAATTACTATAAGTCTGGGCTCGGGTACGGAAATTCCAGCCAGCTGTTTAAGCGGCACTTTGCTATCGTAGTAATCCACTATAAGATCTTCAACAAGTGATGCATTTGCCCTTCCGGAGCGAATCTTCTTAAACTCCTCTTTCAAATTCTCAATACTCTTTCCCATCCTGCTTCTCATCTTCTTTTTTATTTCTTCATGCATCTTATCACCCCTCTATTTTTGTTCCTATGTTTTTACCCATTATAATATCATACATGTCACCTTTCTGGAATATATTGAAAACCACAATCGGGATATTACCATCTCTGCACAGAGATATAGCAGTCATATCCATCACCGCCAATTTTTTGGTTAATACCTCTTCATAGGTTAGACGAGGATAGAACATGGCATCGCTGTATTTTACAGGATCCCTGTCATATACTCCAGAAACCTTGGTTGCTTTCATCAAAAGGTCAGCATATATCTCCCTTGCTCTGAGAGCGGCTGCAGAATCTGTTGTAAAATGGGGACTCCCGGTACCCGCAGCAAATATTACAACATTCCCATCTTCCAGATATCTAAATGTCCTGGAAAGGTCTATCGGTTCTACAACAGTCTCAACAGGCAGTGCCGACTGAACAACTGCCGGCACACCTTTTAATTTCAAACTGGATTCAAGGAGCATGGAGTTTATCACCGTTGCGAGCATCCCCATGTAATCCGATCTGTTTCTATCAAGCCCCATTTCACTGAGTTTCTCTCCCCTGATTATGTTCCCTCCGCCAATAACTATACCGATCTGCACGCCAAGATCATAGATAGATCTAATTTCGGAAGCAAGTCTCTGTATAATCGACAGATCAAACACGGAACCTGATGATCCGGAAACTGCTTCACCGCTAAGTTTTAATACAACTCTTTTATACTTTGGATTCAAAGGATGCTACTCCTCTCCGAGTTTAAACCTTGCAAACCTTTTAATCTCAATCGAGCCACCGGTTTCCTTTTCTACATCTTTTCTATACTGGTCTACAGTTATATCGCCGTTTTTAACATACTTCTGTTCGAGCAAACAACTCTCAGCGAAAAACTTATTCATCCGGCCATCAACAATCTTGTCAATTATCTTTTCAGGCTTACCGCTTTCTTTCGCCTGCTTTGCAAAAATTTCCCTCTGTTCGTTCAGCAGGTTCTCGGGAAAATCATCCCGCGATATGCTTACAGGGGACATAGATGCAATCTGAAGAGAAATATTTTTGGCAAAATCTTTGAAGCCCTCTTTATCTTTAATCTCCGGTGGATCTACAATAAACTCAACAATAACACCAACCTTACCACCTAAATGAATGTACGACCAGAAGACGCTCCTATCGGGGTCACTCTTTTTAAACCTTGCTATTCTCCTCAAAACAATATTTTCTCCAAAACTCCCAGCATTTTCCTTTATCTTTGTATCAATCTCGGGAGTAATCTTATCAACACTCTCTATTCCACCTTTTAAAATCATTTCAGCAGTTTCATCAACAAACTCTTTGAACTTATCTGTCCTTGATACAAAATCAGTTTCACAATTAATTTCCACCATTACTATTTCATTCCCATCATCCGCGGTCTTAACGGTTATAAGACCCTCTTTAGCCTCTCTTCCTGCTCTTTTCTGAGCGTCCGCAAGACCCTTTTCTCTCAGTAATTTTATTGCCTTTTCAAAATCTCCATTGGTTTCTTCCAGAGCTTTCTTGCAGTCCATAAAACCGGCGCCTGTTTTCTCTCTAAGCTCTTTTACTATCTGTGCACTTACTGCCACTTTATTCCTCCTTAAAATATTGTATTATTCTTTCTCATCATTTGCCTCTATGTTTTCTGTTTCTGTCTCTTTTTGATCTTCTGATTCCGGATTGTTGTCTTCCATCACCTCATCGGTTTTATCCTTCACTTCCTCTTCCTCTTCTTCGGTGATGTATCCCTCTTTTTCTATATCTTCTTCTTTCTCTTCTTCATCTGCAAGAGAGATTATCTTTGTATCCTCTGTTATCTCTATTTTGCCCGCCTCGTTCTGCCCCTCTATAACAGCAGACGAAATAATAGCGCAGAACAGATTGATTGCCCTGATAGCATCATCATTTCCGGGGATAGGATAATCGATGCCATCTGGATTACAGTTAGTATCAACTATAGCTACAATAGGTATTTTTGCCTTCTTTGCTTCTGCTACAGCTATAGCTTCTTTCTTCGGATCTATAATAAAAATCATATCTGGAAGATCTTCCATATCTTTAATGCCTTCAAGATACCTTGCAAGCTTCTCCTTCTTTCTTTTCAGCTTGATAACCTCTTTCTTTGTCATGAGGTCAAATGTACCATCGTACTCCATTCTCTCGATTCTCTTTAATTTATTGATACTCTGCTTTATTG
>JALXDB010000418.1 GCA_026990615.1 Spirochaetota bacterium | reverse complement strand
TCCGGCATCACCGAGTGCAATGGTTTTTCCCTCAAGTTCGTGGACGTCTTTTATAGGACTGTCCGGTCTTACTGCAAAGTCAAACACCTGACCTATCATCATCTCATACACCATAATTACGTCCATGCCCGTGTCAACGCTTGCTGTCAACACGCCAGGAGAAGGATAACCGAGGTCTGCTTTGTGCTGATCAACAAATTTTGTACATGCAAATGCATCCATCGGACCGGGCTCAAGTTTTACGTCAAGGCCGAGCTCTTTGAAATAACCCATTTTTATTGGAACCCAGAGATTAAAGTCATCGGGAACATCGAGGGTTCCTCTCGGACTGATCCAGGTGACTTTTGTGAGTTCAATTTTTTCTTCCTTACCAGTTTCTTTTTTACCGGCACTGATCAAAACCGAACCCATGGCAGTGAGTCCGAGACCAATACCGATCCCCGTTCTAATGGATTTTTTGATAAAATCCCTTCTTGTAATCTTTTCATCTGTAAATAATCTTTCTGCAGAAGATTTTTTTTCATCCTCTTTCATAGACAAACCTCCTTTTATAATTTTATATTACGAGAAAATCCCCTGATCCAGCAAAAAGGGAAATTCTTTCATTATCGATGATTCAATCGCAAGAAAAGAAGCCCCTGCTACCCCGGCGTTTTCACCAAGCTGAGAGATCTCTATCTCCGGGAGTTTAAATGGAACAATATTTTTTGCCTTTTCAACCGTGTATTCGACTATTATTTCTTTTGCTCTATCCATTTTGCATATATCTCCACCGATGATTACAATCTCTGGATTCAGTATCAGAATAAGATTTATGATGGCAATTGATATTAGCTCAACCATATTATTTACACACCTTATTGCGAGGTTATCTCCCATTTCAAATGCCTGAAGAATAATAGACGGTGTTATGTTCTCTGTTTTTCCATCAGCAAGCTCAAGAATTATACTCTTTTCTCCCTTAGAAACAGCTTCTTTTACTTCCAACAGGAGTGTTTCTGTTGAGGCCCTCTCTTCAAGGTATCCTTTCTTATCCTTTGGAACGAAATTAAGACCTTCTCTGTTCACAATCATTGAACCTATTTCACCCGCAGAACCCGAGGTACCCCTAAAAAGGCTGTTGTTAATAATTATTCCGGCTCCGATACCTTTACTGATCTCCACATAAACGATATTCCTGTAGCCTTTCGCCTTTCCGTAGTTCTTTTCACCCAGGGCAGCGAGTTTTGAGATGTTTTCTACGTATACCGGAACACCAAACTTCTCTTCGAGATCCCTCTTTAGGTTGATGCCCATGAGATTTGCGTACAGGGGCGCATTGAGTATTTCGCCTGTCTGAATATCTACAGTAGCGGGGATTCCAATCCCAATGCCTTTAAGGGATTGGTCTTCCGAGATGTTGTGTTTTTCTGTATATGCCTTCAATGCTCTGTTTATTTCTGCGATGGTTTTCTCTGTGATGTTGGTTTCATCGGTTATGCTAAAACCGTGGGTAGTGTATGTTATTTTGCCTGTAAAATCGGATATTGCTATCTTGGTTTTTTCTTTTATCAAGTCTATACCTATAACAAAACCCTTTTTGGAGTTTATTGTTATAAGTGTTGGCCTTTTTCCGCTTCCTGTTTTTATTTTTGAGGTTTCGATTACATATCCATCGGCGATAAGTTTGTCTATTATCCTTGAGACGGCTGGTGCGCTGATGTTAAGATCTTTTGATATCCTTGCCCTGTAGGTTGGTCCGTGGTCTCTAAGATAGTTGAACACGACGGACATGTTGATTTTGTTTTGAAGATTTGCATTTGCTGTTTGAGCTACTCTGAGTGTCTCCATCATTTAATTAGTACCCCTTAAGTTTTAAATTTATTAATTACTGTTATTAACTTGCTATTTTTACATCAATATGGTAGAATGTCAACATAAATTTTCAACTCAATACTTTTATCATTGTTTTTGTATAGTAATGGTTAGGCAAAACTTAGAATTAAAATGAAGGAGGCTTATTATGGAAAGAATAAGGTCTGCTGTCATAGGCCTGGGATGGTTTGGAGAGCACCATGTTGATACGCTAAAGGAACTACCACTGTGCGATCTTGTTGCAGTATGTACAAGAACGGAATCACGGTTAAATGAAATTGCCGAGAAGTACAATGTGCCGAAAAAGTATACCAATTATAAAGAACTTCTTGAAGATGATGAGATTGATATGGTTAGCATCGTTACTCATGTAAAAGATCACTATAAAATTACTATCGATGCATTGAAAGCCGGAAAACATGTATTTCTGGAAAAGCCTATGGCCGACAATGTTGAAGAGTGTGATGGTATTGTAGAGGAGGCAAAAAAAACTGATAAGTTTTTTATGGTGGGGCACATATGCCGATTTGACACAGTTTATGCCCTTGCAAAAGAGGAAATTGAAGCGGGAAATCTTGGAGAAATTTTAAGTATCCATGCAAAGAGAAACCTTGCAGGATGGATAACGGAAAGTCATCTTAAAAAGATAAGTGCTTTATTCGGTGATGGTGTACACGACCTGGATCTTATGTTCTGGTATACCAATTCAAGGCCGGAGTCTGTATTTGCAATGACCAGAAATACGAGGCCGGAGTTGCCCTACGACGATATGGGTTGGGCCATGTTTAAGTTTAAAAATGGAACGATAGGGGTTATTGAAAATATCTGGTGCCTCCCCAACAATGCACCTTTTGCTATTGATGCAAAGATGGAAATAGTAGGAACAAAGGGAGCAATTTACATCGACAATTCAGGTATACATTATACGGTGCTTACAGAGAAGGGGATTTCTTATCCTCAATCTACCTATTGGCCAAAGGTACATGGTATGAGAAGGGGGTATCTAAAAGAGGAGCTGGATTATTTCTTAAAGTGCATAACCCGTGGCAAGAAGCCGGAAGTTATTACCCCCGAAGAATCTAGAGATGTTGTGTATGCTATGAGAAAAGCTGAGGAATCCGCCAGCAGGGGACAACTGGTGGAGCTAAGTAAGTTTTGAAGGAGGGAACAGATGAAGCTGGAGTTTGATCATGTAGGTTTTGTTACCGATGTTAAAAAGGGTGAGGAGAATTGGGTTGAAGAAACAAGGGTGTGGGTGACGAATCCGAAGGTTCATCCTTTTCATGTCGAGTGGCTGAGGTTTGAAAAGGACAGTCCGGTTAGTGGACCGGTGAGAGAAAGTCCCCACATTGCCTATAGAGTTGATTCTATTGAAGATATATTAAACAGGTATAGGATGAGAGTTGTGCTCGAGCCATTTGAAGTAGGGGGATTTCTAAGAGTTGGTTTTTATCAAACAGAAGATGGAGTGGTTGTAGAACTGATGGAATACCGGGGTAGTGACACAGAGTGGTTTCCTAAAAAGGATGGAGATTAAAAAAAGGCCGGGCGGATTAACCCGGCCTTTTCTATACTATTTTCCATACTGTGATTAAGATTCTATCTTCTGGTAAACCTTTTTCCATATGTCGTTTGTTGCATTGGCGGCCTTTTTCCCCATTTCTGCAAGGTCTTTAATGTACTCTTTATCCCTGAAAGCTCTTTCGGTTGTTATACCCACGGGGGTAGCCTTTGTCTCTTCAACTATCTTGTGGAAATCCAGATGGTGGTCTCTAATCGGGCATGGAACAATTTCATTTCCGGCTTCATTGGCGGGTTTTTTATAGCTGTAGTTTTCCTGCCATTTTCTCAACCTTTCGAAGAACGGAGTTTTCAGAACATCATCTATTGTCTTTCCCTTGTCAAAGAAATCTGTTTTGATATTGCCAACTG